>JBBSNJ010000606.1:0-2908 GCA_038232775.1 Thermomicrobiales bacterium | reverse complement strand
GCCGCTGCCGCCGGGGAAGTCGCCGCCGCCGTCGCCCACGGCGCCCTGCTCAACGCCCGCGGCACCTCGGGCGTGATCCTCTCCCAAATCCTCCGCGGCTTCGCCGGCGCCCTCGCCGGCCGGGCCGAAGTCGACGGCGGCGACCTGGCGCGCGCGCTCGACCAGGCGCGGGAGATGGCCTACAAGGCGGTGGTCGAACCGGTCGAGGGAACCCTGCTGACGGTGATCCGCGGTGCGGCCGAGCGCGCCCTCCGCCTCGCCGCTCCTGGCCCCCTAGCCTGCCTCACCGCCGCCCTCGCCGGCGCCGAGGCGGCCCTGGCCGAGACTCCGTCTTTGCTGCCGATCCTGCGCCAGGCCGGGGTGGTCGACGCCGGTGGCCAGGGTCTGGTCCACGTCCTCGCCGGCATGGTCCGCGCCGCGCGCGGCGAGCCGCCGGTCGAGCCCGACCTGATCGAGGCCGAACCAGGCCCGGCCGCCGCCGCCCAACCCGGCGCCGCGATGGCCTTCCTCGACCACGCGACCGAGGGTCACGGCGCGGGATCGCTCGGCTACTGCACCAACTTCATGGTCAAGCTCCCGGCGGAGTGCTCGATCGCGCTCGATCGATGGCGGCTCGAGCTGGCGGCGATGGGGGACTCGGCGGTGGTCGTCGGCGACGAGCTGGCGCTCAAGGTCCACCTCCACACCGACGACCCGGCCGCCGCCCTCGCCTACGGTCTCGCCCTCGGTGAGCTGGACCAAATCAAGATCGACAACATGGGCCTCCAGACCGCCGCCCTCCGCGCCCAGCGAACCGCCGCCGCGCCGCCAGCCGAGTCCCCTCCCATCCCGTCGCCGCACGCCGAGCCGGCGGCGTCGGCGGTCGTCGCCGTCGCCGCCGGCGACGGCCTGGCCGACGCCCTGCGCGCCATGGGGGCAGGATCGATCGTCCCCGGCGGCCAGACGATGAACCCGAGCGTCCAGGAGCTATTGTCGGCGGTCGAGAGCGCCGCCTCCCCCACCGTCCTCCTCCTCCCGAACAACCCGAACGTGCTCCTCACCGCCGCCCAGGTCCCGGCCCTGACGGCCGTCCGAGTCGCCGTCGTGCCCTCCCGCTCCGTCCCCCAGGGCCTCGCCGCCCTCGCCCGCTTCACCCCGGACGACCCGCTGGCGACCAACCTCGACCGGATGAGCGCCGTCCTCGGCGACGTCCGCACGGTCGAGATCACCGAAGCCACCCGCACCGCCACCATCGACGACGTCGAGGTCGAGATCGGCCAAACGATTGGCTTGGTCGACGACCGGCTCGTCGCATCCGGCACCGATCCGGTCGCCGTCGCCCAGCAAGCGCTCGCCAAGGCCGAAGTCGAGACTGCCGAACTGGTCACCATCTTCCCCGGCTCCGACACGCCCGATCCGGAAGCCGCCGCCCTCCGCGACGCCCTCCTCGCCGACCACCCCGCGCTGACCGTCGAGGTCCACCCCGGCGGCCAGCCGCACTACCGGTTCCTGATCGCGGTCGAGTAGCCGAGAGACGCCAGTTGCCAGTTGCCAGTTGCCAGTTGCCAGTTGCCAGTTGCCAGGAGGAGCGTAGTCCACCATCACATCCTCCCCACTACTGCCCACTGCCGACGGCTCACTACCCGCTACCCACTCCGGAGGACGCTATGGCCCGCGTCGCGATCGTGACCGATAGCACCGCGGACCTACCGGCGGAGCTGCGGGAGCGGCACGGGATCGCGATGGTGCCGCTCAACGTCCGATTCGGTGCCGAGGTCTTGCGCGATCAGATCGACATCTCTCCCGACCGCTTTATGGAGCGGCTGGGCGAGGGGTCGACCCTCCCCACCACCTCGCAGCCTTCCCCGGCTCTTTTCGAAGAGACCTTCCGCCGCCTCGCCCCCGACCACGACGCCGTCGTCGCCGTCCTCCTCTCCTCGAAGCTGAGCGGCACGCTCCAGTCCGCGACCCTCGCCGCCGAGGCGGTCCGCGATCAGATCCCGGTCGAGATCGTCGATTCTCGCACCGGCTCGATGGCGCTCGGCCTCCAGGCCCTCCGCGCCGCCGACCTGGCCGAGTCCGGCCTCGACGCCGCGGCGATCGCCGAGCGGCTGCGGGCTGAGACCCCCGCCAACCACGTCGTCTTCCTCGTCGACACCTTAGAGTTCCTCCAGCGCGGCGGCCGCATCGGCCGGGCCGCCGCCCTGATCGGCGGCCTGCTCCATCTCAAACCGCTGCTGCGGGTCGACGAGGGTCAGGTCGTCCCCTACGAGCGGACCCGAACCCGCGCCAAGGCGATCACCGGCCTGGTCGATTTCGTCCGCGCCCTGCCCCGGATCGAGCGCCTGAGCGTCCTCTACAGCACCGACCGGACCGAGGGCGAGCTCCTCGCCGACCGTCTCGCCTCGGAGCTCGGGCTCGACCGCGAGCGAATCATCATCGCCCAACTCGGCCCCGTGATCGGCACCCACATCGGCCCCGGCGCCATGGGCGTCGCCGTCTTCGAGGGCGAAGCCGCCTAGCGTCCCAACCGGGGCACAGCGGTCAACCCAGAAGACGGGCCTCGCTGTGTATGACCACTGCCCCACCCCTTGCGCTCCTCCCCTTGGCAGGACTGGCTTGCGCCGCCGATGACGGTTGGGTTTGTTCAGCATCCGGCCGAATCGTTCTCCTCCCGGAGGGTGCCCGTCCTTCCCTCCTTATATAGAATCCGGGTGAACACTTTGCCTTCCCGCGGCGGCAGTCGGCCCTCACCCCTGGCCCCCTTGCCCCGGTCCCGTGCGCGGGAGAGCGGAGACCACCCACCAGCCAAGAGCGGGAGTGTGGAACCAGATACGGGCGGTCGGGAGCACCATCACCGTCACCAGCGCCCCCGTTATACGTAAGCCGGTTGAGCCGTTCCGCTCCCGGATGCGGCACGTGCTCCCCT
>JBBSNJ010000605.1:0-2910 GCA_038232775.1 Thermomicrobiales bacterium | reverse complement strand
TGGTCGCTGGCGACCGAGTCGACCCGAGCGCGGGGCCGCATCAAGCGCAGACCGAGGCCGCCGACGCCGAGCAGCACGGCGAGCGTGCCGAGGCCCCACGCCCCCTGCCCGAGCAGACCGCGGCGGTCAATCGGGCGGCCGGCGGCATCGCGCCCGCGCCCGGTCGCGGAGCCACCGACCTCGGTCAACGCGCCAGCGATCGCCGCCCAGGCCACGCCGAACAGGGCGAAAGTGGTGGTGAGCCGGAGCAGGATCTGTCCCGGCTCGCCGCTATCGGCGGCGAAGGCGCCGAGGTTGGCCACCGGCAGCACGACCACCAACACGACCAGCAGGAGCGCCGCCGCCACCAGCAGCCCCGCGCCGAGGCGGGCGCCGAAGCCGGCGCCGGTGCGGGAGTTGGACAGCCGCCCCGCCAGCCACCCGGCGGCGCGCCCCGCCAGGCTGCCGACGGCGACGATGCCGATCATGGCGGCGACGAAGAGGGCGTTCTGGGCCAGGCTGCCGAATTTCTCCGTGGCGAAGCCGAAGAGACCGAGCGGGGTCAGGAGGGAAATCGCCGCGACGATGTAGTCAGGCAGCGTCTGGACGCCCGGAATCTCGGCCAGCGTCGTCCAGAGGAGTTGGGCGAGGAGCATCAACAGGGCGGCCAGGGTGCCGGCACTGGCGGCGGCGGCGAGCCTCGCCGCACGGGGTGGCGAGGCCTCGACGCCAGACCCCGGCAGCGCGCCGGTCCGCTCTGGCTCGTGGGCGCTGCGACCTGGTCGGGGAACGGCGCCGCCGGGGGCGGCGATCGGGGGGGTGTCGGTCATGCTCGGGTTCCTATCCTCATCTTCTTGCTCGCAGATCGCGTTGTTCGACCGTGCACCGTGACCGAGACCGGCCACGGTCGGGTTGCCCCCGGTCGGTTCGCCAGCGAGGACCCAGTCGTAGGGCACCGACCCGAACGCGACGACCGTCCCGCGGCCAAGGGCCGACGCTGCCCCTACCCTGCCGCACAGAGATGACGCGGGGCGAACGCCGTTGACCCGAATCTTACTCGTTCCCGCTCGACCCCGGTCGTGCCCGTCTATACGACGACCACTGTGGACCGGGCGCCGCGCGACGCCCGGCATTTCCCCGAAGCGTCCGGTCATGAAAAACCACGTGGCGCGTCGAGGCTGAACCGCCGCCCCGAGCCGACCCGCCACGGGGGGCCAACAGACTGACCCGGACCCGCGCCTCGGCATTTAAGCGCCTCGGCGTGGAGCCACCGCGCCCCCCGGACCGCCGCTCCCAACCCGCCGCGCCGGCCCGATACCGAAACTGTCCGGGCGAGAGGGAACCCTGGGTGGGGGCCGGCGCCGCCCCCTCGATAACGAGGGCTTCATCCGAAGGTCGTCATGGGAGGAAGGGTCTCGGAACGTTGGCCCGAGACGCACCTCACCTCTCCTGACCCCGTTCCTGGCCGCGCTGGGCCGCAGGTTACGGCCAGGCGAAGCCCGTTGCCCGTCTTGGCCGGGGGATAGACATTCGTCGTGCAGCCTTCACCGGAGCGAGCATCACTCGCACGCTTCCCCGAGAAACACCAGCGCCGCCCGATGTTCAGGCGGCGCTCCTGATCGTGGTATGCCCGGAGGGATTTGAACCCCCGACCTCTTGGTCCGCAACCAAGCGCTCTATCCCCTGAGCTACGGGCACGCGACGTTCGAGACGCGATGGCGATCAGTATACGGGGGCGAAACCGACGGGCGCAACGCCCGTGCCGGCCCCGGCGGGAAGGGAGGGATTCGAACCCTCGGTAGAGCTATAAACCCTACAACCGCTTAGCAGGCGGCCCCATTCGACCACTCTGGCACCTCCCCGTGGTCGGTTCTTCGATTGTCGGAACGGGTCGACCCCGGTGAAACGTCCCACCACCCGCGGCGCTGATCGGGAGACTCCCTTCCGACCCCTAGTCTACAACCGCCGAGAATCGCCCGCCAGTGCCCGATCCGCTACACTTCCGGGCGCGCTCGGGGAGGTGGCGGAGCGGCCGAACGCGCTCGTCTTGAAAACGAGAAGGGGTGTTGAGCCCCTCCTGGGTTCGAATCCCAGTCTCCCCGCCGCCCGCGCCGCGTCCGATCGCCCTGGTTCCCGCCTTTCGCTCGGCAACGGCACCGGCGCCGCCGCGACGGCGACCATTCCCGCACCCCGGTCGCCGTCAGGACTCCGCCGCGCCGCCCGCTTCCATCACCCGCGCCGCCCGCAGGCACTCGTCGGCGGTGGCGCGACCGCCGGCGAAGAGGACGGCCACGATGTCGAGCATCCCCCGCAGGTAGCGGTCGTCGGCGGCGAGGTCGGACCGATCGACGCGGGTCTGGAGGAGTCCCTCCGGCAGGCGGCGACCCGGCGCCTGCCGCCGGCGCTGCTTGCGGACGGCATTGGCGAGCAGCTCGACGGCGATCGCCCGCTGCTCCTCGGTGATCGCGGGGCGTGCCATCCCTAGAAACTCCTTCCGGCCACGGTCGAGCCCAGCGACGCTCCGGTCGCCTCCCGATTGTCGCCCGCCTCTTGACCAGCCGCTCGGCCGCTGCTACTTAATGGGATGGTGGCGCCATCCGTCGTGGTCGGCGCCGCGACTCGAACGGCCGAGGAGGTGAGACATGCGCAGCAGGATCGGTCAGCCGATCGTCGCGCTCGGGGTCGTCGTCTCGCTGGCGGGCGCCCTCGGGGCCGTCCCGGCCGCGGCGGCGGACGACGACGAGGGAGGCCGTGGGGTCATCGCCCTGGCGCAGTCCCTGTCCGGGGGCGACACCGAAGCGTTCGGCGGGGGCGGCTCCAACGCGCTCCAACTCTTCCTCGAGCTGACGGGCGACTAGGCGCCAGACAGCGGCGGCGGCGGGCCACACCGACTAAACCGCTACCGAGAGCAGCGGCGGGGGGGGGGCGGGC
>JBBSNJ010000604.1:0-2923 GCA_038232775.1 Thermomicrobiales bacterium | reverse complement strand
GGCCACGTCTGCGAGCGGTGCGGGGCCGCGGTCGCCAAGCGCGACCTGGAGCAGTGGTACCGGCGGATCAACGACTACGCCGTGGAGCTGCTGCGCGACGGCGAAGGGCTCGACTGGCCGGAGCGGGTCAAGACGATGCAGCGCAACTGGATCGGCCGCTCCGAAGGGGCGCGCCTCCACTTCGCGCTGACGACGGGGGAAACGCTCGACGTCTTCACCACCCGGCCCGATACGGTCTGGGGCGCGACCTTCATGGTTCTGGCCCCGGAGCATCCGCTGGTCGCCACGATCACGACCGACGAGCAGCGGGCCGAGGTCGAAGCCTACGTGGACCAGGCGCGGCGGCAGACGGAGATCGAGCGGCAATCGCTCGACGCGGCGCGGCCGCGGACGGGGGTCTTCACGGGCGCCTACGCCCGCAACCCGGTGACGGACGAGGAGATCCCGGTCTGGATCGCCGACTATGTGCTGATGGGCTACGGCACCGGCGCGATCATGGCCGTGCCCGCCGGGGACCAGCGGGACTTCGACTTCGCCCGCACCTTCGATTTGCCGATTCGGATCGTCGTCCAACCCGAGGGGGAGCCGCTCGATCCGGCGACGATGACCGAGGCCTACCACGGGCCCGGCGTGATGGTGAACTCCGGGCCGATCGACGGCAAGCGGGTGCCCGAGCAACTGCCGGAGATCATCGCCTACCTGGAGCAAACCGGGCGGGGCGAGGCGGCGGTCAGCTACCGGCTGCGCGACTGGTTGTTCTCGCGCCAGCGCTACTGGGGGACGCCGATCCCGATCGTCTACTGCGACGCCTGCGGGGTCGTGCCGGTGCCGGACGACCAGCTCCCGGTCGAGCTACCGCTCGACGCCGAGTTCACGCCGAACGGGCAGAGCCCTCTGGTCGGCAACGAGGCGTTCCTGCGGACCACCTGCCCGCGCTGCGGCGGTCCCGCCCGGCGCGAGACCGACACGATGGACACCTTCGTCGATTCCTCCTGGTACTGGTTCCGCTACACCAGCCCGCACTTCGAGGCGGGGCCGTTCGACCCGGCGAAGGCGGCGCTCTGGTGCCCGGTCGACCTCTACTGCGGCGGCATCGAGCACGCCATCCTGCACCTGCTCTACGCCCGGTTCGTGACCAAGGTCTGCCGCGACTTGGGGTTGATCGACCACGGCGAGCCGTTCCTCCGGCTGCGCAACCAGGGGATGATCCTGGCCGAAGAGGGGACCAAGATGAGCAAGAGCCGGGGGACGCAGGTCAGCGCCGACCCCCTGGTTCAGGAGTACGGCGCCGACTCGCTGCGGCTGCACCTGATGTACCTCGGGCCGTGGGAGCAGGGGGGTGCTTGGAACAGCCGGGGCATCGCCGGCATGGAGCGCTTCGTCCGCCGCGCCTTCACGATCGTCTCCGAGACGGCGGCCGGCCCGTTCGACGGCGCGGCGCCGGAGGCGGAGACCGCGGCCCTCCGGCGCCTGACGCACCGCACGATCGAGAAGGTGACCGCCGACCTCGACGCGTTCGCGTTCAACACGATGGTCGCCGCCCTGATCGAGTTCGTGAACGACTTGATGCGGCGCAAGGACGGCCCGCTGGCGCGGACCCCGGCCTGGCGGGAGGCGATCGAGACGCTGGTCCTGCTGATGGCGCCGAGCACCCCCTACGTGGCCGAAGAGCTCTGGGAGCGGCTGGGGATGCCGTACTCGGTCCATCTCCGGACCTGGCCGGTGTTCGACCCGGCGCTGACGCGGCAGGAGCTGATCGAGCTCGTCGTCCAGGTCAACGGCAAGGTGCGCGACCGGCTGCGCGTGCCGGCCGACCTGCCGGAGGCCGAGGCGCGGCAGCGGGCGCTGGGGAGCGAGCGGGTGCGGGAGCAGCTGAACGGCGCCGAGCCGGCCAAGGTGATCTACGTGCCGGGGCGGTTGGTCAACGTCGTGGCGCACTGACCGGGAAGCCGGCGCCCCCGCCCCCCTTCCTCCGGCCCGGTGCGCGGGAGAGGGGAGCTTGTCCCGCGCACCAGAGCGGTTCAGTTCAACCGAAGTTCGTATCAGAAGCGTGCGAGCGCTCGACCAGCCGGAGACGGCGTGGCGGGCACCGTTCGTGCGTCCCGCCGGTGAGTCCGGAGGGGAACGGCGATCGGCCGGGTGATGCCGGATCCGGCTGAATCGGAACGCCATCGGGCGCTATTTTCTTCCCCTCCCCCGCGCCTGGGAGAGTGGGTGGGTCGGGGGGGAGGTCCGTTCTCCGGCCATCGGGGGCAATCAGCCGGAGTCCGGAAAAGCTTCGGAATCGGCCGCGGGTCGAGGAACTGTTGATGGAGATCAATCCGACCGTCGAGCTGTGGGACGCGCTGGTGGTTGGTGGCGGGCCGGCGGGGTTGTCGGCGGCGCTGGCGCTGGCCCGGTGGTGCCGCCGGGTCGCGGTCGCCTCCTGCGAGCGGCCGGGCCGGGCCGACTGGCCTCAGGTCAACCACAACTACCTGGGCTTCCCCAAGGGGGTGCCGGCGCGGGAGCTGGTGGAGCGCGGTCGGGCGCAGGCAGAGCGCTACGGCGCCCGCGTCTACGACCTCGAAATCGCGCGGCTCTCGCGCGACGAGGAGGACGGCATCTTCGAGGGGCAAGCCCGTGACTTCGCGCTCCGAGCGCGGGCCGTCCTGCTGGCCACCGGCGTCCACGACCACTGGGTCGAGTTCCCCGGGCACGAAGCCTACATCGGCCGCTCGCTCCACTGGTGCATCGTCTGCGACGGCTACGAGATGCGGGACCGCGAAGTGGTCATCGCCGGCAACGACGAGCACTCCGCCGAGATGGCGATCCAGATGCTCCGCTACACGCCGCGGGTGACGGTCGTGACCAACAGCGGGGCGCTCGGGATGCGGACCGAGACGGTCGAGCGCCTCGATCTGCACGGCGTCCGCCTCGTGGTCGG
>JBBSNJ010000603.1:0-2928 GCA_038232775.1 Thermomicrobiales bacterium | reverse complement strand
CTGTAGTAGTAGTCCCAGGAGTTCCAGCCGACCGGCGGCGGGGCCGGCGCTGGACGAAGCGGGACGTGCTCGGCGAAGGCGGCGAGCGCCGCGGTCAGCGTCCGTTCGACGCAGATCCAGACCGGCTCGGCGCTCGCCTGGTGGGAAGCGGCCAACCCTTCGGGGAGCTGGGTGACGGCGGTCAGCTCCAGCCCCCGCTCCGGGGTCTCAAACCGACGCAGCCGCAGAACTTGATGGCAGCGCTGGGGAATGCGGCTGCCGACGAACAGTCCGGGCCGATCGGCGCTGGGGAAGACGCCCCGGAGCATGGTCCCGTCTTCGGCGCGGGGCGACAGGTCGGCGACGCGGAGCAGCCCCACGTCCTCGACGTGGCGCCCGATGGTCGGGACCCGCCAACCAGCGACCGGCTCGCCTGGATCGTAGCGGAGCACCAGACTCGTCAGGGCGGCGGCGCCGATCGGGCCTTCGCCCGCGAGATCGAGCGTCACCCACCAGCCGCCCTGCCAGGGGCTGAACGCCCAACGAAAGCGGAGCCGGCCCAGGCGCCCGGTCAGCGTCAGCCCGCCGTCCGCCTCGTCCGCCATCACGCTCTCCGCTTGCGTCAGGCCCGTGCTGCCCCCGTCGGCGGCGGGGAGGTGGAACGAGAGGTCGCGGACGCCCGGCCCGATCCGCTCGGCGAGGCGGGTCAGCGCGGCGTCGATCTCCCGCTCCATGCCTCGTTCCTTCCTTCCGGTCGGCGCTCATCGCACCGCAACGTCGCCGTGGCGCCGAACGATCAGTGGGGGCCGGCCGCCGCCTCGGCACCGCAGGGGCCGCCGCCGGTGTTCTCGGCGACCTCGACTTCCTCTCCGGCCAGCGTCAGGATCGGTCGGTAGAAGCGGGAGACCAGGCGCGCCGAGCGCGGGATGTAGTGGCAGATGAACGAGCGGCGGAAGCGGTCGCCGGTGCGGTTCGGCTGCGAGCCGTGGACCAGACTGCCGTTGAAGAAGAGGACGTCCCCCGCCGCCATCGGCACCGGCACCGCCGCCAGCCCCGGCGGCGGCGGCACGTAGTCGCGGGTGAACGAGGCGTCGCTGTCCGCCTCCTCGGGGCAGAAGAGGTCCATCGCGTGGGTGCCGGGGACGACCTCGAGGCCGCCGTTGGCGAGGTCGGCGGGGTCGAGCGCGACCCAGGCGGCGACGCAGGTGCCGGGCTCGACCTTGAGGAAGAAGTTGTCCTGGTGGAGCGCCTGGCCGCGCGCGCCCGGCGGCTTGAAGTAGAGCATCGTCTGGGCGGCCAGCGGCTCCTCGCCGAACAGATCGGCCACGATCGCGCCCAAGCGCGGGTCGAGCAAGTACCGCCGCGACAGGTCGTCCACCCGGTGGGGGTGCATCATCCGGGGGAAGCGGGCCAGAGGGTCGTCCCCCGCCTTCTCGGCCGAGATCGGGGCAAAGCAGCCGGGGATCGGGCCGCCGGCGTGGAGCGCCATGAAGTGGTCGCGCAGCCGCGCCACCTCCCAGTCGGGGAAGAGACCGGGGACGACCAAGAACCCTTCCTCGCGGAACCGCCGTACCTGCGCTGGCGAGAGCGCCCTGGTTGTCTCGACCGCGGTCATCGCGTCGTGTCCTCCCGCTCGTCGTCCCCGGCCCCGCGTCGTCGGCCGCAACGCCGGCGTGGAACTCACGTCACCGCCCTGGCCGCTCCGGGCCGAGCTGCGCCAGGAGTTCGAGGCTCGCCTCGACGATCCGGTCGCCGGCGTCGACCGCCAGAAAGCTGTTGTCGGGATACTTCTTGACTTCGTAGCCCCCTTCGGCGAACGCGCGCTGGGTCGGCACGTAGCCGGCATTGCCGTTCGTCAGCGTCGCGAGGAAGGTAACAGGGAAGGGCGACCGCCGCTTCAGCTCCAACCCGAGCTCGACGAAGAACTCCGACTGATTCGTCACCAGCGCCACCCCCTCGCCGAGGCGGAGCGCCCGGATGTCGAGGTCGTAGCTGGCGGGCGGCGGCGACCCGGACGCCAGCCAGCGGTGATGGGCGAGGTAGAACGGGCTCCGCGCCGGATCCTGCGGCTGGTCGAGCCGAAAGACGTCCGGCTCGGTCAGATCCCGCTCGTCCCACGGGCGCTCGGGGACCGACAGCAGCGCGCGCTCGACCGCCAGCGCGGGGTCGGGGACCGGGGCCAGAGCCCCCTCCAGCGCGAGCACCGTACCGGCCAAGCTGATGCCGATCTGCTCGTAGAGCACGGCGCGGTCCTGGTCGTGGCGGTGGTCAATCCAGTTGACGTCCCCCATCGCGCCCGGGAGGAAGAGGGTGACCACCTCCGGGCCGTAGACGCGGCGCAGCGTCTCGGCCAGCACACCGGAGAAGTCGGCGCTGATCGCGGTGCCGGGGTAGGCGGCGTTGTTGTGGAGCGCGTGGTTGACGACGAAGGCCAGCGGCTCGCCGCCGTCGACCGCACTGACGCGGAGGACCGCCACCTCGGGGTCGATCGGCCCGGCGGGATCCAGCTCTCCGATCCGGCGCTTGTCGTGCCAGTTCATGACGATCGTGCCGTCGGGCCGCCGCAGCCGGCGGTTGAAGGCGTGGCGCCCGTTCTCGCCCCGACCGACCTCCAGCCGCGCCGGTCGCTTCCGCTCCTGCGCTTTGGCGACGGTGGTCGCGACCCAGTCCGGGAGGAGGGCGACGTAGTCGGCGGCGATTACCCGGTCGTCGATCTCGATGTTGCTCAACGCCGGGCCGTTATGGGTGTGGCTGGAGACGACGAAGCAGCGCTCGACGCCGATCCCGCAGCGGCGCTCGACCGCGGCCGCCATCTCCTGGTAGAGGGCCGTCCCGATCTGGCAGAGATCGGCGGCGACGAGGGCGACCTCCCCCTCGCCGTCGTCGAGGACCAGGGCGTGGAGAAAGAGGTCGTCCAAGAAGCGGTCGGCGTCCACAAGGGCTTCGAAT
>JBBSNJ010000602.1:0-2929 GCA_038232775.1 Thermomicrobiales bacterium | reverse complement strand
CGCGGGTCGCGATCGAGGACTGGGTCGCGAGATCGGCCGCCGTCTGATCGAGCGCCGACCGCCGGCGAGCGACCAAGACCAGATTCAGCCCCTCCGCCGCGAGGTGCCGCGCCAGCTCGCGGCCGATGCCGTTGGAGGCCCCGGTGACCACCGCCCCGGGACCGTAGCGCTCGCGCCAGCGGTCCGACTGCCGGGGGCCGCTCGACCCTCGGGCGGCGGTTGGACGGGTCGGGGAGGGTAGCGGCACCGCCGCGCCGGTGCCGGTGCCGGTGCCGGTGCCGGAGTCGGACCGCGGGCGAAGTTCATCGTCAGGCGCTGGCATGCTGTCCCTCGATCTCCGGTGGCGCCGGGACCAGCGACCGCAGGCGCGCCAGGGCGGCCGGCGGCAGGGTTGGTCCTGCCAGCGGCTCGGCGGACGCGTCGCGGGCCACTGTCCGGCGCAGGACGCGGAGGGCGACCCGGGGCGAGGCCATCGCGCTCGGCGGGGCGAGGAGGTTGAGGACGTCGAAGAAGACCAGGGCCAGCTCCGGATCGCGGGTCGCCTGGCGCAGGAAGAGGTCGCCGTAGCGGCGGCTCAGCCCGGCTCCGGGTCGCCGCGGGGCGCCCTCCAGCCGGACCCCGGCCCAGCGCAGGTCCTCGCCGGTGGCGACCGCCCAGGGAGCGGCGACCGTGCCCGCCAAGCGCCGCTGGAAGCGCCCCTCGAAACCGGACCGGGGCTGCCGCCGCTGCTCCTCGATCTCGGCCTGGAGGTCGAGCGCGGCCAGGGCGCTGACCGACATCCCTTGCCCGTAGATCGGATTGAAGGCGCAGACGGCGTCGCCGGTGGCGACGAAGCGCTCGGACCGGCGGGGGAGCCGCTCGAACCGGCGGAGGCGGTTGGTCGGGGTCCGGTAGCCGCGGATCGGGGAGAGGGGTTTGGCGACCCGGATTGCCTCGTAGACCGCCGGGTCGGGGAGCTGCCGCGCCCAGTCGAGGAATCCCGCTTCGTCGGTCGGCGGGTGGTGACCGGCGAAGCCGCCGACGGTGACGTGCCAGCGCCCGTCCTCGATCGGGAGGATCAACCCGGCCCGCGGGTTGAAGGGCGGCCGGCCGTTGACCACGATCCCTTCCCAGTCGGCGGGCCAGCCGGCGGGCCGCTCGTAGAAGCGGGAGGCGTAGCCGAGCCCGGAGTTGATCGTCTCCTCCGGGGGCACCGGGTAACCGAGCTCCTCCAGCCACCGCGGCGCCTCGGACCGCCGCCCGGTGGCGTCGACGACGAGGTCGGCGGCCAGCACCCCCTCGTCCTCGGTGGCACCCCGCGGCCGCCAGCGGACGCCGGTGACGCGGCTCCGGTCGGGGGACGTCGCCAAGCCGAGGACGTCGCACCCGGTCAGGAGGGTCACGCCCTCGATCTGGCGGAGACGGCGGCGCACCACCCACTCGAGCAAGGTGCGGCTGACGCCGACGAAGCGCCCGCCGGGGCGGGAGGGGAGCCGACCGGCCGGGGAGACGATCACGATCGAGGTGCCGCCGTCGCCGGTGAACGCGCCTCGCTCTTCCAGCTCGCCGGCGATGCCGGGGAACAACTGCTCGAGGATGACGTGGCCGCGGGCGAGGAGGGCGTGGGCGTGCCGAGACTGGGGCACCCCGGACCGGTGGTCCGGGCCCTCGGGGAAGCTGTCGCGCTCTAGGACGGTGACTCGGTCGAAGCGGTTGGCCAGCACTCGGGCCGCCAACAGGCCGGCCATGCTGCCGCCAATGACGACGGCGTGGCCGGCGTCGGCGCCGCCGGCGGTGGCGAAGAGGGGGCCGGCGTCAGGGGTCGAAGCAAGGGGCTGCATCTGGTCGGCCATCGCGGGTTCCCTCCGTTCTGCTGCACGCGTGGGCATCGTGCCTCGGCTTCCACCCCCGGCAAGGTCGATGGCAGTGATTGATTACTGCCTAGAGGAAGGAGCGAGCGCTGCTTGAGTTCAGGGGGACCAGCCCTCCTTGCTCCCCCAGGGGGGAATTGCTCCGATGAAGCTGCGCGCCCAGGCCTCCTCCCCGGCGATCGCCGGCAGATCGAGCCCGGCCGCGACGGTCAGGAGCATGCCTTGGGCGAAGAAGCGCTGGACCCACTCGTCGGGCGCCTGCGTCTCGCGGGCGACGTAGGCGTACATCTCCGCCATCCGCCGGCGCATCGTCGCCAGCACCGCCGGCTCTTTCGAGGCCGCGACCGCTTGCAGCACCAGGAGCAGCTCCTCCCGCCGGTCCATCAGTCCGACGTAGGCGAGCCCGAGGTGCTCGAGCCGGACTCGCGGCTCGGCGTCGCCGGGGAGTTCTGCCGCCGCCGCCTGCCAGGTGGCGAGGACGCGGTCGCAGACGCGCTCGACGGTGGCGAGGAAGAGGGCGAGCTTGGTCCGGAAGAGACGGAGCACGTAGGGCTGGGTGATCCCGGCGCGAACCGCGATCCCCTCGGTCGTCGCCCCGTGCAGGCCGAAGGTCGCGAACTCGGCGATCGCGGCCTGGATGACCAGCTCGCGCCGGTCCGCCGCCCGCATCCGCTCGGTCCCGGTCCCGGTCCGTCGCCCTTCCATGGAGTTATCGTATGATAACTAAAAGGAGGTGTCAAGGGGGAGGCGGACGGGCAGGCGGGTCCATCCGTTGGTGGTCTCGTTACAGGGCCGGCGGTCGCCTGGGGATTGGCTCGCACGCCCTCGGCGCTCGGCGGATCGGCGTCGCCTAGCCCGAAAGGGGTCCGGCTGAAGCGACGAAGCCCCCTCGAGGGGGCTATCCGGGATGCGTGGGGGCGGCTCCAGGAGGAGGCCGAGGCGATCAGCCAGCGGACGTGACGGTCGGCGACGTAGGGCGGCGGTAGACGAGGGCCACCCAGTCTTCGCTCTGCGCGCGGCGGTCGTAGCTGAGCCCTTCGGCCTCGAAGGCGCGGCGGACGGCGGGCTCTCGCCCCTCG
>JBBSNJ010000601.1:0-2931 GCA_038232775.1 Thermomicrobiales bacterium | reverse complement strand
TGCTGAACCTCGGGCTCTCGGCCGGCGGCGAGCTGGGCGCGCCGGAGGGGGGCGGTAGGGCGCTCGGCGGGACGCGCAACCCGCTGGCCGCCTACACCCTGCCCCTGACCCTCGGCGCGCTCGCGGTGGGGGCCGTCTTCGTCTGGCGGGAAGCGCGGGCGCGGCACCCCCTGCTCCCCTTGGACCTCTTCCGGCGGCGCCGGTTCGCGGCCGCGATCATCGTTAACGCGGTCACCGGCGCGGCCCTGATCGTGGCGATGGTCGACGTGCCGGTGACGGTCGCCCTGTTGGTCGCGCCAGAGCGGGTCAGCACCGTCAGCGCCCTGATGTTGGCACCGTTCACCCTGCTGATGGCCGCCCTCTCGCTCGGCGGCGGGGTGGTCGCCGGCCGATTTGGGGAGCGGGCGACGGCCGCGGCCGGGTTGGTCCTGGTGGCGGTCGGCTACGCCGTCCTCTGGTGGGGTTTGCGGGGGGCGGAGTACGTCGGCCTGATCCCGGGCTTGGCGAGCGCCGGCGCCGGCTGGGGGTTGGTGATCGCCCCGATCGGGGCGACGACGATCGACGCCGCGCCGCCCGAGGACCGGGGGATCGCGGCCGCGCTGACGCTCGTCTTCCGGCTGCTGGGGATGACGGTCGGCATCTCGGCCCTGACCGCGGTCGGGGTCGGTCGTCTCCAGAACCTGGTCGGCAAGATCGAGGACTTCTCGGCCCAAGAAGCCACCGAGACGACGGCCGACTACCTGGCCCGGCAGGCGTCCTTCCTTCAGGAGCAGGTGATCCCCGTCAGTCTGTTGGTGGTGCGCGAGACGTTCCTGATCGCCGGCGGGCTGGCGCTGCTGGCGCTGATCCCGGTCGCGTTCCTCGGGGTGCGGCGGCTGCGGGGGTAGGCGAAAAGACCGGACTCAGGGGCTGCTAGTGGGTGAGCGCGCGATGGAGGAAACCTCTCAAATCGTGCCGCCGATCGACTCCCGCCCGGTTCCCGCCATGGAGCGCTTAGCCCCACAACGCTGGGCCTCCTGGACGTCAGCGGCGGTCAAGGCAGGGGAAGCTTCGAGGATTCGCGCGGCATCGTAGCCGTGGGCCAAAAGGGTCAGGATCAGCCGGCGGCCACGGAGTGGTTGGGTGGGTCGCTGTCGCCCTGCGGGGCGGCGGGCGCTGCTTGCTGCGCCCCTACAGCCGTTCGCGGCCGGCCAACTCCATTGCACCCCGCTCTAGGGCGCACGTTCGCTGCCGGTCGAGACCATGCCCAGCGACGAAGGTACGGCCGACGGCGCCATCGGTCTAGCCGGCGCGCCCGGTCTCGACCTCTCGGATCGTGCCGCCGCCTAGCACCTCGTCGCCACGGTAGAAGACGACCGCCTGGCCGGGCGAGGCGACCGGACCGGGGCCGTCGAACTCCACCGTCACCACGTCTCCCGCCGGATCGGGGATGACCACGGCGGGGCTCGGCCGGCCGCGATAGCGGACCACTGCCTCGGTCGCGAACGGCTCCCCCCGCCGCTCGCCAGCGACCAGGGCGACGGCGTCGGCCCGGAGGGAGCGGGCGGCGGCCTGGTCGCGGCTGCCGACGACCAGCCGGTTGGCCGCCGGTTCCAGGCGCAGCACATAGAGCGGCTCCTTGGCGGCGATGCCGAGACCGCGGCGCTGGCCGACGGTGTGGCCGACCAGTCCCCTGTGCTCCCCGAGCGTCCGCCCCGCGGCGTCGACCACGGCGCCCGGCCGGGCCACTCCCGGCCGGCGGGCGGCCACGAACTCCGCGTAGGATCCCTTGCCGACGAAGCAGATCTCCTGGCTCTCGGCCTTGTCCGCCACCGGCAGACCGGCGGCGCGGGCGATGGCGCGGACCTCCGTTTTGCGCAGCTCCCCGAGCGGGAAGCGGACGTAGCCGAGCTGCTCCTGAGTCAGCGTGTAGAGGACGTAGCTCTGGTCCTTGCCCTGATCGCGGGCGCGGTAGAGACGGTGCGGGCGGCCCCGCTCTGGGTCCCCGGGCTCGATTCGGGCGTAGTGGCCGGTGGCGAGGCAGTCGGCGCCGAGGAACTTGGCCCGCTGTACCAAGTGCCGGAACTTGACGTGGCGGTTGCACTCCAGGCAGGGATTCGGGGTGCGGCCGTTGGCGTAGTCGTCGTCGAAGCGGTCGACGACGGCCTGGCCGAACTCGGTCTCCATGTTGACGGCGTAGAAGGGGACGACGAGCCGGGCGCAGGTGCGGCGGGCGTCGTCCATCGCCGGGATGCCGCAGCAGGGGTTGGCGCGGTGCTCGGCGTCCTCGGGCGAGAAGAGCCGCAGGTTGATCCCGACGACCCGATAGCCGCGCTCCCGCATCACCAGGGCGCTGACCGCGCTGTCGACGCCGCCGCTCATCGCCACGACGCAGGTCTTGCCCGCACCGTCGCGGGGTCCGATCTTCGCCTCGGCGAGGAGGTCGGCGAGGTCCGACTCCAGGGGGGAGGCGGAACGGGCGAGGTCGGGGGCGGTCGCGGGCATTGGCGGAGCTCCGGAGGCGTTGGACGAGTGGGCAGTGAGACCGGGGCCGCTGACGTGGAGCGCGAACGGCGCGTGCCTGCTCGGATCCGCCGGGGGATGAATCCCCGGGCTAGGACGACAAACCCGGCTGAAGCCGGCCAGTCCGTCTCGCGTGATCGCGACGGAGGGATCCGACCGGGGACGCTCCACCGCCTCCTTCTGGGAGGGCCGGCGGCAGATTCGCGTGTCCCGATCGACCACCGCGACCCGATCCAACCACCAGGCAAGGGCACCGGCCGAACCGCCACTCCTTCAAGGGGGGTCGAGGCCCGATACGAGAGCCGGGTGATCCGGAATCCGGTTGAACCGTGGTGCTTTGGCATTCGGGATTGGCTCCCCTCGCCCGCCGCAGCGGGAGAGGGGTCGGGGGTGAGGGCCGCTCTCCGGCCAACGCCACTGATCACCCGG
>JBBSNJ010000600.1:0-2941 GCA_038232775.1 Thermomicrobiales bacterium | reverse complement strand
CGCCGCCGGCCGCGCCCGCGTCGAGATCGGGTGCCGCGGCGGGGGGGTGTTCGCCGGTTTCCTGCCCCTTGGAGGGACGGACGGGGATTCTGGCGGTGGCACCGGGACCAGTTCCAACCCCGACGCCGGCTCTGGTGCCGGTTCCGACTCCGCCGTGGACGACGCTCGCTCCGGCTCTCGGCGCGAGAGCGACGGCGGCGGTGGCCGCAGCGGGGCGGGGAGCGGAGAGCCGGGGGGCGACGGGTCCGGCGGCGGCGAGACCCGCACCGGTGAGACCATCGACGAGGTCGTCGATATCGACATCGACGCCTCGGGCGGCCGGGAGCGGGAGATCGACCGCGGCCGCGATGAGCGCGGTGGCCGCACCTCGACCGACGCCGACGCCGGCAGCGTCGAGACGGGGGATCTCCCCGAATCCATCACGACGGAACAGGCAGCGCCGGATCGCCCCGGGCGGCGCCGGGAGACCCGGCGGTCGGGCTCGACCGAGGAGGGGCGGGCCAACGCCAACGACCCGCGGCCGGACGTCGGCCGCAGGGCTCCGGCTCGGAGCAGTCTCGACGGGCTTGCGGTCGCTCCGAAGCCGCGGGACGAGCTCCGCGACGACGAACCGGCGCTCCCGTTTCTGCCGGAGATCGAGGCGGCCGCGGACGGATCGGGGATCACGCCGGCGCTGCTGGCGACGGTCGTCAGGATGACGTCGGGCGGGGATCCGGGTGCGGTCTTCCCGGACGGGGGGATCGGCCTGGCGAAGGTGCCGACGCCGGAGCTGGTCGCCCGCGGGATCGATCCAGCGGACGGTTTCGATCCCGCGACGAACCTCGCCGTCGCCTCGGAGTTGCTGGCCGGCTATCTCGGCGACTCGGGCTCGCCCGAGCTGGCGCTGGCGGCCTATCTGGCCGAGACGGGCTCCTGCGACACCACGGGGCTCTGCCTTCCGAGCTACGGCGAGGGGTGGTACGACTATTATCGAGCGGCGCTCGACGAGCCGGATCGTCCCGGTGCGGAGCGGAAAGCGGGCTCCGAGCTCGCTCGGTCCAGTTCAGCGCCGGTCGCGGCTCCGGCCGACGTTGCAGCGCCGTCGATGGACGAATCGGTCAGCGAGGACGATTCCCGACCGGAGCGTCCACGCCGGAGCGGTGACGACCCGAACCAGGCCGACGAGGGAGCTGCGATCAATGTCCCGGCGATCTCAGCGGAGGCAGTCACGGTCACGAGTGCCCAGGCCGAGGAACCCCCCGACCGGCGCGGCGCGCGAGCGGGGGACCGCGGCGCGGAGGTCGCTCCTGACGACGGGGAGCATTCCCCGGCCGAGCCGCCGCCCATCGCGGAGCGGATCATGGCCAACTTGACCGGCGGTGCCGATTCCGCGCCAATCGAAGAGAGCGAAGGCGGGGAGCGGAGCAGCGAGCGCCGGGAGCGCGATCGGCCCGAGGAGGACGCCCCGACCGGGCGACCGGGTGAGCGCGGGCGGGCAAGAGAGACGGAATCGACGGAGCCGGTCGGCTAGAACGGAATTGGGATGAATCGTGGTGCCCGCGGCGCTGGCCTTCACACCTCGTCCCCGCTCTCCCGGACAGTTTCGTTCTCGGCCTGGAGCGGAGGATCGGCACGGCCGTTCCGGCGGGTCTCGATGGCCGGACGGCGGGACGCCCGGCCGCCATGGCGAGGGTTCGGGCCGGCGTCGCGGCGATCAAGCGGCTCCCGCAGTCCCGCGCGGCGACCAGAAACCAAACTGTCCGGGAGAGAGCCCCCCGTCCCCGTTTCCCACTGCGGCAGGCGAAGGGAACCGCTCCCAGATGCCAGAGCGCCACGATTCAACCGGATTCCGTATTTGTCGGTGGCTCGCGCTCGGAGGCTTCCGAGCCACCGGTCGAGAGCGTGGGGCGAGCGCGGAGTTGGTCCGGCCGAGGACAAGCCGGGGTCGGATCGGTGGAGGTGACGAGCTCGAGGCGCACATCGAGCCGCATTCCCCAGACGACGGTGGACCAGGCTATTCCTCTTCGTCCTCCTCCCCGAGCGTTCCCTCCTCGTCGAGGACGCCACCCGCCTCGTCTTCGAGCGCGTCACCCGCGCCTTCGAGTTCGCCGCCGACGTCCTCGATGCCCTCTTCGACGTCGCCGCCGACGTCCTCGATCTCCTCCCCGTTCTCATCCTCGTCGTTGCAGGCCGAGAGGACGACGAGGGCAGCCAGCCCGAGAGCGCTTCCGGCGGTGGTGCGGAGCAGCCGCCGACGGCTGGTTGAGTCCTCCAGATCGAGGCCGAAGATCAACTGTTCCTTCACGGGGTTCCTCCCTCTCACCGATGAACGACGGCCGCGGGTTGACCCGGCAGGAGCCACCTGGCGGGGCTGCCTCGGGGAGCTGGCTCGACCGACGCTGGTTGCGCCGGACTCGCTGCCCCCGCCGAGGACGACTCTCTCCTCGCCAGCGATGTGCCAACGAGACCCCGGTCGGAGGCAACCGAGTCCGGGCTGGGTGGCACGGGGGGGACGGCCGCGTCGGGTTGCCTCGGGTAAGGGGGGCAACGGCTCGGTGCCGAGGAGATCGGCGACGACGCGCGCCAGGATCAACGCGCCGGCGGCGATCTGGTCCCGCTCGACGCACTCGTGCGGCTCGTGGGCGAGGGCCCCGGCCGGCCCGAACTCGACCAACGTCTTGATCCGCCCCTCGTTGATGAGGACCGTCGCGTCGGTGCCGCCGGGAGCAGTCTCCACCCAGGGCGCGAAGCCGGAGACCACTGCCCCGTGGTGCAGCACGGCCCCGACCAGCCGGTCATCGCCAGCCGCCGCGCTCGGGAGGATGGCGCAGGGAGGACTGCCGCTCAGCCGATCGACCGCGAGGTCGTCGCCGGGCAGGGCGGTTCGTTCCAGGGCGAAATCTCGAATGGCGGCGGCGATCCGGCTCGGGATCGAGGCGAGGTCGCCGTCGGCGGGGCGGGG
>JBBSNJ010000599.1:0-2945 GCA_038232775.1 Thermomicrobiales bacterium | reverse complement strand
GTCGCGCCGGGCGGGACCGGGGCGCCGGTCGTGATCCGGATCGCGGTTCCGGGCGTCACCTCGGTCGCGAGGACGAAGCCCGCCGTCTGCTCGCCGATGATCTCCCGCCACGGTGAGCCGTCTTCGGCGATCAGGGCGTAGCCGTCCATCGTGGCGGCGGCGAAAGGCGGGGCGTCCTCCCCCGCCCGCAGCTCCTCGGCCAGGATCCGCCAGGCCGCTTCGGGCAAGTTGACCGCCTCGGGCGGGAGGGTCGGCGTCCGAGCGAGGACCGCGGCGAGGGCCTCGTCCGGGTGCCGCGGCCGGTCGAGTTCCGAATTCCCGCCGTCGCCTCGCGTCGCCATCCGTTGGTCGCCTCCGACTCCTCGTGCACGGCCGCCACCGAGGGAGGCATGCTAGCACGGCATGGGCTCTTCCCCGACCATCGGGATATATTTATGTCAAACTGAGCTACGCGGTCCGACGGCGGGTCTTGGGTCGCTGACCGGTCCAATTCGGTCGTGCCCTCCGCCTTGACACCCGTCGGACCCCTCGCTATCGTTGAGAGTCGGGAAGGTTCTTCGTGGCCCCGCGCTTCGATCCACGCCCCCCATTGCAACCCGCGACGAGCGGCGCCAGCCGCCGACAGGATCACCATGCCTAGTCCACCGACCACCGAGGCGACACCGACGGCCACGGCCGCGGCGACCCCCAAGCCGAAGACGAGCCGCGCCCGCGCCAGCACGGCGAACGGGGCCAAGAAGAGCACGACCGCCGCCAAGCGTTCGACCACGACCAAGCGCACTGCCAGCAACGGCGCAGTCGGCGCCGGCCGCGGCAAGTTGGTCATCGTCGAGTCGCCGGCGAAAGCGAAGACGATCGGGAAGTACCTCGGCTCCGGCTACACCGTCAAGGCGTCGATGGGGCACATCCGCGACCTCCCCAAGAGCTCCCTCGGTGTGGCGGTCGACGACGACTTCGCCCCCAGCTACCTCGTCCCCCGCGACAAGTCGAAGGTGGTCAAGGAGCTCAAGGAGAGCGTTCAGCGGGCGCGCGAGGTGTTCCTCGCCACCGACCCCGATCGCGAAGGGGAGGCGATCGCCTGGCACCTGGTCCAGGCCACGGACGCCACCACCAAGCCAGTCCGCCGCGTCATCTTCCACGAGATCACCCCCGAGGCCGTGACCGACGCGATCGCCCACCCCCGCGAGATCGACCCGAATCTGGTCGATGCTCAGCAGGCCCGCCGCATCCTCGACCGCTTGGTCGGCTACGGCGTCAGCCCCCTCCTCTGGAAGAAGGTCAAGCGCGGCCTCTCCGCCGGCCGCGTCCAGACCGCCGCCCTCCGCATCGTCGTCGAGCGGGAGCGCGATGTCCTCGCCTTCGAGCCGGTCGAGTACTGGTCGCTCGACGCCGAGCTGGCCAAGCGGACCGGAGCGGAGCCCCGACCGCAAGACCGCTTCAAGGCCGCGCTCCACCGCGTCCACGGCCGGAAGGCCGAGCTCACGACCGGCTGGGAAGCGAACGAGGTCGTCGAGGGGCTCCAGGGCGCCGCCTACCGCGTCGCCAGCGTCACCGCCCGCCAGTCCCAGCGGCGCCCCGCCGCCCCCTTCACCACCAGCACCCTCCAACAGGAGGCCTCGCGCAAGCTCGGCTACGGCGTCCGCCGCACGATGCAGATCGCCCAGGAGCTCTACGAGGGGATCGCCCTCGGCGCTGACGGCACCCAAGGGTTGATCACCTACATGCGGACCGACTCGACCAACGTCGCCGCCTCCGCCCAGCAGGCGGCGCGGGCGGTGATCAGCGTCCGCTTCGGACCGGAGTACGTCCCCGACCGCGCCCCCGTCTACGCCAAGAAGGCGAAGGGTGCTCAGGAAGCGCACGAGGCGATCCGGCCGGTCGCCCCCCAGCGCGACCCCGCCAGCGTCAAGCCCTTCCTCACCTCGCAGCAGTTCCGGATCTACCAACTGATCTGGCAGCGCTTCGTCGCCTCCCAGATGCGGCCCGCCCTGCTCGACCAGACCGCGGTCGACGTCGCCGCCGGTCCCCCCGCCGAGATCCGGGGCGGGGACGTTCCCGACGCCGCCAAGGCCCCCTACGTCTTCCGCGCGACCGGCTCGGTGGTCACATTCCCTGGTTTCATGGCCGTCTACCAGGCTGGCCGCGACGACGGCGACGCCGCCGACGAGCTGGAGAAAGGCGCCCTGCCGGCCCTTGCCGCCGGCGAAGAGCTCGATCTCCGCCGCCTCTTGCCGGAGCAGCACTTCACCCAGCCGCCGCCCCGCTTCTCAGAGGCGGCCCTGGTCAAGGCGCTCGAGGAGCGGGGGATCGGTCGCCCTAGCACCTACGCCCCGACGATCGCCACCATCGTCGCCCGCGGTTACGTGACGACCGAGGAAAAGAAGCTGATCCCGACCGAGCTCGGGCTGGTCGTCAACGACCTCCTGGTCGAGCACTTCCCGCGCATCTTCGACGTCGGCTTCACCTCCCAGATGGAAGAGGAGCTCGACGAGATCGCCACCGGCGAACGCGCCTGGGTGCCGACGATGCGGGAGTTCTACGGTCCCTTCACCGAGACTCTGCAGCAGGCCGAGCGGACGATGGAGCGGGTCCGGATCAAGGACGAGCCGTCTGACGAGACGTGCGAGAAGTGCGAACGACCGATGGTGATCAAGCTCGGCAAGTACGGCAAGTTCCTCGCCTGCTCGGGCTTCCCCGAGTGCCGCAACGCTCGCCCCCTCCTGGTCCGGACCGGCGTCGAGTGCCCAACCTGCCACGAGGGAGAGATCGTCGAGCGGCGCTCGAAGAAGGGCCGCACCTTCTACGGCTGCGAGCGCTACCCCGCCTGCGACTTCGTCGCCTGGAACAAGCCGGTCGCCACCCCGTGCCCCGCCTGTGGCTCCCCCTACATGGTCGAGGCCGGCCGCAAGGGTCAGCTCAAGTGCCCGGCCTGCGCCGCCGCCGCC
>JBBSNJ010000598.1:0-2947 GCA_038232775.1 Thermomicrobiales bacterium | reverse complement strand
TGGTCAGCGCGAATCGGAGAGGCGGGCCCATGTGCGCATCTTGGGGAAACGAGGGCCGCGGGTGCCGCCACGAACGGCCCGGGCGGCGGCGGCCGCGCGCCGCCGCCGCCAGGTCAGAACTACTCGGACGAGCGGCCGGTCAGGTAAATCTGGGTCAACATCCGGAGGTAGATGTTGGTGTCGGGGACGGTGTAGCCCTGTGAGTTCTGAGGCAGGTTCTGGACGAACGGCTTGAAGGCGTACTGATCGACCCGGTAGGCGATCGGAACGTACCCGACGTCCTGCTGGATGATCCGCTCGGCCTCGGCGTAGAGGTCGAGTCGGGCGGCCGGGTCGAGCTCCCCCTTGGCCCGCTCGGTGATCTCATCGAACTCGGCGTTGGACCAGGCCTGGCGCTTGGAGCCCGCCGGCTTGGCACCGTAGAACATGTCGTAGTAGCCGTTGTCGGGATCCGGGTAGTCGTACCACCATCGAATCCAGACGAGCTGGTCGCGGTTCTCGAGCAGGCGGGGGCGGAAGCTCGCCTCGCCGGTCAGCTTCTCGATCCTGACCTGCATCCCCAGGTTCTGGCGGAGCTGGTCGATGATGTCGTTGAGCATGATGTCGGAGTTGTAGATCTCCTCTTCGCCCCGGATCAGGACGGTGATCTCCGGCCAGTTCTGGCCGCCCGCGTACTCGGTTCCGTCGAGCAGGGACATCGCCAGCTCGGGGTCGAACTGCTGGATGTCGTAGATGTCCGGGTACTCGCCCTGGTCGAGGTAGCCGTAGACGCCGACCGGGACCATCGCCTGGGCGGGGATGACGAGCCCATTGGTGACGGTGATCAGCCGCTCGCGGTCGATGGCGTGGCTGAGAGCCTGGCGGACCGGCAGCTCATCGAACGGCGGCGCGCCGTTCGACGGCAAAAGCATCCAGACGCCGGGGTAGACGTACTGGCGAAGCAGAGCGGAAAGGTCCGGGTCGCTCTGGAAGCGGGGGAGGTCGGCGGCGCCGACGGGGGTCCAGTCGAGTTGCTGATCGCCCTCGCCCTGCTCGAAGGCGAAGACGGAGTTGGCACCGGGGATCACCGGATCGACCACCTTGGTCAGGCGGATCCGCTCGAACTCCCAGTGGTTCGGGTTCGGGGAGATCTCGGCCTTGATCCCCTTCTCCCAGAGGTCGAGCTTGAACGGCCCGGAGGAGACGAGCGGGACATCGCCGAGTGCCCAGGCCTCGCCGAACTCCTCGACCGAGGGTCGGTGGGCGGGGACGCAGGCGAGGTAGGCGACCTTCTGCTCGAAGTTGGCGCGGGGGCCCTCGAGCGTGATCTCGAGGGTCCAGTCATCGAGCGCCCGCATCCCGAGATCGTCCGCGGTCGCGACTTCGCCGTTGAGGGGGTCGCCTTCGCGCTCGACCGGGGTGGCGGTGCTGAACGATTCGGCGTGGAGGACATCGTAGAGGATGAAGGAGTAAGAGTTCTGGGCGGCGGCGCCGACCGGGTTGGGGTCGAGGATGCGGATGAACGACCAGATGAAGTCGGCGGCGGTGATCGGATCGCCGTTCGACCAGCCGGTGTTGTCAGGGCGGAGGTAGAAGGTCCAGATCGAGCCGTCCTCGTTCTTCTCCCAGCGCTCGGCCCAGTCGGCGACGGCCTGGCCGTCGGGATTGAATACGAGGAGCCCAGACCAGACCTCGGGCTCGGCGTTGGCGTAGAGGTTGGCGTTGAAGTCGAACGACGACGGGTCGTTCTGCAGGACGAAGTTGTAGAAGAGCTGCTCGCCCGACGGCTCGCCCGCGGTCGAGGTGGAGTCGGGGGTCACGTCCTGGGCGGCGGCGAGGGCGGCTCGGAACGGGCTGCTGCCGGGCCAGGCGCCGATGGCGAGGGCACCGACGGCGGCGCCCTTGAGCAGGCGGCGGCGGTCGGCGTTGATCTGCTTGAGACGCTGCTCGATCCGTTCGATCTCGTGGTCCCGCCGGTAGTGGGATGACATCGGCACTCCTCTCCTGGCTGATACACGCTCCCGGCACGGCCGGCACTCGCCGGTCGGCCGCCGCGACTCGTCGGTCGCGGCTGAACGCTTCGTGTGGGTAAGGCCCTCCGGACGATGGCCCCGCCCGACCCCTCTCTAGGCCGAGCACCGGGCCGGCACCGTGGCCGCTTCGCTCCGGAAGGAGGGTCGGATCAATCGTTCCCCCGCACGTCGAGCGCGTCGCGCAGTCCGTCGCCGAGGAAGGTGAAACCGAGCATGGTCAGGCCGATCGCGGCGACGGGAAAGAAGAGCATGTGGGGATCGCCCTGAACGTAGCCGGGTTGGCTCGCGTCGCCAACCAGCTGCCCCCAACTGGCCTGCGGCGGCTGGATGCCGACGCCGACGAAGCTGAGGGCCGCTTCGGTGAAGATCGCGGTCGGGATGCCGAAGGTGAGGGCGACGATGATCGGGGTCAGGCTGTTCGGCAGAAGGTGCCGGGCGATGATGCTCCAGCCGCTGGCGCCGGCGACGCGGGCGGCGGCGGTGTACTCCTGCTCGCGCAGCGCCAGGAACTGGCCGCGGACGAGGCGGGCCTCGGTCACCCAGCCGACGAGGCCGATGGCGATGAAGATGTTGGCGAGGCCCGGCCCGAAGAGGTTGAGGAAGATCATCACCAGCAGAATCTGGGGGATGGCGTAGATGACGTCGACCCCGCGCATGATCGCGTTGTCGACTCGCCCCCCGTAGTAGCCGGCGAGGGCGCCGATCGGGACGCCGATGGCTAGAATCAGGACCTGGGCGAGGACGCCGACGACGAGGGAAACCTGGGCGCCGTAGAGGACGCGACTGAAGATGTCGCGCCCGTTCTGGTCGAGCCCGAGGGGCCAGGTCCAGCTCGGGCCGTAGGTGACGAGGCGAGGGTCGACGACCTCCGACTGGCCGTAAGGAGCGAGCAGAGGGGCGACGGCGGCGATCAGGATGAAGCTCGTGACGACGAC
>JBBSNJ010000597.1:0-2954 GCA_038232775.1 Thermomicrobiales bacterium | reverse complement strand
CCCGCCGCGCCCGCCCGCCCGCGCGCGGCCGGGCGCGCCCGGCTCGGCCGAGTCGGGGCCGGTGCGGCGGACGACCCGGCCGCTGCCGGGGCCGATCTCGTCCGCGTCCTCGCCCGTGATCCCGGTCGCCATCTCCGCGGCGTAGAGGTCGCCGTCGGGGCCGACGGCGAGCGCGGTCGGCAGGGTCAGTCCGGTCCAGACCTCGGTCACGCTCCCGTCGGGGGCGACCTCGACGACGCGACCCTCCCCCTCCTCGTAGGGGCCGTTGCCGAAGTAGGCGACGTAGGCGCCGCCGTCCGGGGCCGGGGCGATCCCGGTCGGGATCGGGTGGCCGCGCGAGAGGTCGGCGACGCGGGAGACGCCCCCGTCGAGACCGAGGCGGAGGACTTGGTTGCTGTTCCCTTCGGTCATCCAGAAGCCGCCTTCGACCGGGAGCAACCGGTAGGGTTGGCCGTCGGTGTCGTAGTCGCGGGGGCGCTCGGCGACCGGGTTGTCGCGGATGAAGCCGCTGACGTCGGCGACCAGCGCGAGCTCGCCGCCGGCCTCGACCCGGTAGAGCCCGTTGGCCATGCCGCCGCGGTCGATGTTGCCCCCAGCGAGGAGGGCGTAGAGCTGGCCGTCGCGGTAGGCGACGTCGGCGACGCCGGCGATGCCGAAGGCGACCCCCGCCACCGGCAGGCCGCCGGCGACGATCCGGGGGCACGCGTCCTCGACGACGGCGACGCCCGAGGCGCCGTCGCGGTCGCCGGCGAGGGCGACCGCCAACGTCCCGTCCGGGCCGAAGGCGAAGCCGCGCGGGTTGGCCAAGCCGCTGGCCACGACCGCGGCCCGTTCGGGCGACGGTGACCCAGCCGAGGGAGTGGTCCCTTGGCCGCGGGCGACGAGGGGGGCGGGGGCGACGAGCAGCGCGAGGCCGCAGGCAAGGGTGAGGGTCGGACCGAACGGGCTTCTCCAGGGCATGGTGGGTTCCTCCCGAGCAGCGCATGAAGGGCGGGCGGGGGATCGTCGTCACTCGCCGCTCCGACCCCACCTCTCGCCTGCCGCTCGCGGGCCGATGCGGCTAGAAAGGATGGGCGTCCGGCGGTCCTGGCGCGTCCCGCGGTGCGCCAGCACGCGGCGTGCCGCCACTGGGAGGAGTGGGGACGGTGCGGTGGCGGGGGCTGCTCGGCCGGTTGGTCCGGTTGCGGGGGCGGGTCGGCATTGATTGGGCGCCGCACCGCGACGATCGGCGGAAGGGCGTGGCGGTCGCGGCGGTGGCCACGGCGGCGGGGCGGACCGTCATCGCTCCGTAAGATTCTTCGGACCTACGTCACGCGGACGGTCCACGCTGGTCGGTGTCGGGCGACGGCCGCCGGTCGCCGCCCTCACGTCCCCCTCCGTCGCCGTGGGGGGACCGCGCGAGGTGGCGGGAGGAGGCGCCGCGACGACCGACGACCAGATGATGCCCGCCGAGATCCTCGTGCAGCCCGCGGCCCGTCGCGGTTGTCTGCTTCCCCTCGTTCCCAAGGAGACCGAGATGACCCGAACCCCGTTCCACCGCCGCCTGATGCAGCGCGCCGTCCTCCCCGGCGTGGCCTTGGCGCTGCTGCTGGGCGCCGGGGCGCCGGCGTTGGCCCAAACCGACACCGAACCGGCGCCCGTCGACGCGGACTCGACCCCGACCGCCCGCGACCTCGAGGTCAGCCCGGAGGCCGGCGGTCTCGACGACGAGTTCGGCGGCGTCGACGACGACACCCGGCCGGCACCGCCCTCGATCGGGACCGACATCCCCCTCGTCTACTTCGGTCCGCCGCCCTCCACCTTCCAGAAGGAGTTGATCGGCCCACTGCGGCTGATGCGGCAGGGCGAGCTCGACGAGGAAGCCGGCACGATCACGATCCCGCTCTACCGGGGACAGATGGAGGACGGCCGCAACGTCTGGTACGTCCTGACCGACACCACCGACGAGGGGAACGCGAACGCTCTCGGCCTGCTCCACGCGGCGAAGCTGACCTATGCCGACACCGGTCGGGCCGTGCGCAGCGCGACGCTGGAGCAGGACCTGAGCGTCACCTTCGAGTCGGGCACCGTCGACTTCTCGCCGGAGCGGGTGCTCGAGCCGGGCGAGGGCGACAACGCCTTCCCGCCCGAGGTGGCCGAGCCGGGCGCCGTCGGCGACGCCGACTACTCGCCGCTGATGCGGTTGGAGAACGCCGGCGGGCACATCTACAACGCCTCGATCGTCGCCTTCGACGTCGAGCCCGGCGACATCTCCTTCTGCGAAGGGGACGTCGACTACGACCTAGTCCACGACAAGGTGCTGGCGATCTGCCCCGAGGAGCAGACGGTCACCCTCGAGCTCGTCCCCGGCATCAGCTTCTCGCGGCCGATCCTCTACATGAGCCTGGAAGCATCCGACCCGATGGTGGCGACGATCGAGGGCGTGACCCTGGCGCCGGGCCTGGAGGATGTTCGCACCGGCTTCGACGACGGCGCCTTCAGCGCGGTCGAGCGGCTCTTCGTCACCGCCAACGGCCCGACCGGTACCGACAACCCGCAGCGGCAGGGCCTCAACAGCGCGCTGATGGGGGAGGGCCGCGGCCCGCTCAACCTCTTCGGCGGCGTGCCGACGATCGCTCTCGACTACAGCCCGCTCTGGGACTTGAACCTCGGCGTCTGGACCGACGAGGCGATCGAGGCCGGCTACCGCTCCCGGATGATCGACGAGTTCCAGTACCTGGCGATGGCCCAGGAGGGCTACATCACCGGGCCGGACGGCGCCGCCTTCGGCTCGATCGGCGCGATCGTCAACTGCCCGGTCGTCTTCCGCTTCTTGTAGCCGCCCGCGGGGCTGGCGCCCGGTTCCCACCCGCCGCGACGTTGCGGTCGGGTGGGCGGGGCCGACGCCGGGCCCTGCCGGGGAGAAGGAGTGACGCCGATGAGGAACAACCGCAGCGCGGGGCGCGCCGGTCTGG
>JBBSNJ010000596.1:0-2956 GCA_038232775.1 Thermomicrobiales bacterium | reverse complement strand
GACGAGGATGGGGAAACGCCGCGGGCGGAGGTCTGGCCGGAGCCGCCGCCGCCGGTCGAGCCCGTCGCGCGGCCGCGATCAGGGCGGGGCGGTCCGCGGCGGCTCGACCTGGCGGGGGCGTGGCGGACGCTGCCGCGGGTCCGCCTGGTGCGCGTCCCGCGACCGGCAGGCGAGGCGGCGACGGCGGGGGAGCCGGTGCTCGGAGTGGGGGGCGGTGTGTCGGCGTTGCCCGTCTCCCCCGCCGCGGCGACCTCGGTCCCGCTGGCCGGACCGGTCGCGGCTCCGGGGCGCGGGTGGCGATCGCCGGTCTGGCGATCATGGCGGGAGATCCTGCGCGATTCGCCGCGGGCACTGGCGGCGACGGTCGCCGCCCTAGTCGCCCTGCTCCTGCTAACGGGGGCGGCGGCCGTCTTCCTCGTGCCGGGGGCAGCGGTGACCCTGCTCGTCGCCCAGCGGCCGATCGCGGCCGAGGTGGTCTACGACGTGGCGGCGCAGGGCGCCTCGTTCCCCGACCCGGCCGAGCTGGCGTTCGCCGCCGAGCCGGTCTCGGTGCAGGTCGAGGTCGAGGAGACGGTCTCGACGACCGGGGTCCGGCGGGAACCGGACGAGGCGGCTGCCGGCTCGGTCCGCTTCCGCAACACCGCCGAGGCGGTGGCGACCGTCGCCGAGGGAACGCGGCTGACGAGCGAAGCGGGGTCCGAGTTCGAGGTCGTCGCCGACGTCGTGGTGCCGGCCGCCGGCGGGGACCGTCCTTTCGGCGAGGCGACTGGCCAGGTGCGGGCGGTCGAGCCGGGCAGCGGCGGCAATCTCGAGCAACCGGGAGAGCTCGGCGGTCGCCTCCCGAACGGCGTCTACTACAGCAGCCGAGACGGCCCGATCAGCGGCGGCACCGACCGTGAGGTGCCGGTAGTGGCCGAAGCCGATCAGACCGCGCTGCGAGAGCTGGTTGCGGAGGCCGTCCCGGAGCGGGCCGCGGCGGAGCTGGCGGCGGAGACGAAGGACGCCCGCGGCCTCCTCCCGTCGTCGATCACGATCGGCGACGGGCGGGACGAGTTCGACCGGGACGTCGGGGAGGAGGCCGAGCGGGTCACGCTGCGGGCCGTCCGCCCGGTGACCGGTCTCGCCTACGACCCGCGTCGGCTCGGGGCCGAGGCGGGGGCGGCGCTACGGCGGCGGCTGGAGGCGGCCGCACCCGCCGGCTACGAGCTCGACCCGGCGACGGTCCAGGTCGCGCCGCCGGTCGCGGTCGAGGCGGGGGAGGACGCGACCCGGTTCCGCCTCGCCGCCGAGGCGCGGGCGCGGGCGAGCCTCGACGACGGGGCGCGGGAGGCCCTGGCCGAGCGGCTGGCCGGAGCCAACCCGGTCGAGGTCGACGCCATCCTGGCCGACCTGCCGCGCGTGGTCGACCATCGGGTCGAGCGCCGTCCCGGCTGGCTGCCGCTCGGTGACCGAATGCCGGCGAACGCGGGTCGGATCGAGATCGCGGTCGTGGCCGCGGCCGGCGGCGACGGGGTGGGCGAAGGCGTAGGGCCGGGTGGGGACGGCGGAGCGGCGTCGCCCGCGGCCGGACGGGCGACACCGGAACCGTCCGCCTCGTGACGGCCGGGGTGCGGCAGGTGCGGGGGCGGCGGGTCTTGGCGCTCGACGTCGGCGACCGCCGGGTGGGGGTCGCCGTCGGCGACGAGTCGGGGACGGTGGCGACGCCGGTCGGGAGGGTCGAGCGCGGCCGGAGGGGGGACGGTCCGGCCCTGGCCGAGATCGCCCGTCTCGCCGCCGAATGGGAGGTCGATCGGATCGTCGTCGGCCTGCCGACGGGGCTCTCTGGGAGGGAAGGGCCGCAGGCGTTGAGCGTCCGTGCCTTCTCCGAGTCGCTGGCGTCGGCGCTCGGCCCGGAGTCGCCGGTGGCGCTCGAGTTCTGGGACGAGCGACTGACGAGCGCAATCGCCGAGCGGACGCTGCTGGCGGCCGGGGCGAAGCGGGCGCGGCGCCGGGAGCAGATCGACGCCGTCGCCGCCGCCGTCATCCTTCAGAGCTACCTCGATGCGAGGCGGCGGCCACGAGGGTAGGGTTCATGGGAACTTCGGATCATGGCTTCGCCTACCCGGAGAGCTGCCGTCACCACGGGCCCCCTTCCCCCTGTCCCGTGCGCGGGAGAGGGGCGCTTGCCCCCGCTCCTGAGAGTAGAACGGTCCAACAGAAGTTCAAATCATTCGAACTTCGGGTGAATCGTGGTGTCCGCGGCGCCGGCCCACACCCCCCACCCCCTCTCCTGCCGCAGCGGGAGAGGGGGTGGGGGGTGAGGGTTCAGCCGCATTTGGTTTCAGTCCTGGCGGCAACTTCCTCCCGGAGTGCCGAGCGGAGCTGAATGGCCCCGCCGGTGTCAGGGGGGGAGGCTGGAGCCATCCAGTGACTTTGGTCTCTACGAGGGAGTGGCCGGGGGTGAGGGCCTCGCTCCGGGCACCTGGACGCAGCCACCCGGACCCAGGATCATCCCTATGACCCCGCTCAGGCCAGGTTTCCGGCCGCTCCTTCGTGGATTGCAGCGGGCGGGTTGTCGGCCTCCGGTTCGCGCTGCTGGGCAACCGGAGTTCGTCCGAGGGGGAGCCGGTTGGGCTGGTCAAGGCTGGTCCGGTCGGGGACACGGCTCGGCGCGACGGCCCGAAAAAGGTGGGCGCGGTGTATACTGCGCGGCCGTTGGTGGGCAGCGGGGGTCTGGGTCGATCCCCGGTTCGGATTGGGGGGCGGCGGGGTTGGGGGCGGGCGACCACCCACGGACCCGCTGTCGTCGCTCCCCGACTAGGTGGGTGGACGGGCGCCGATGAAGAAGTTGATCATCGCCGTGATCCAGAACGAGGTCGCCGACGCCGTCGTCGACGCGCTGTTGGAGGCGGAGTTTCGGGCCACCCGGTTGGCCAGCACCGGCGGCTTCCTCCGCCGCGGCAACACCACGCTACTG
>JBBSNJ010000595.1:0-2958 GCA_038232775.1 Thermomicrobiales bacterium | reverse complement strand
GATCCCGCCAGCGCGCGGCAAGCGGCGGCCGGCGCGGCGGTCGTCTACCACGCCGTGAACGTCCCCTACCAGCAATGGGGAGCGACCCTGCCGCCGGTGATGGAGTCCCTGATCGCGGCGGCGGCGGCGGCCGACGCCCCCCTCGTCTACGTCGATAACCTCTACGCCTACGGCCCCGTCGACGGCCCGATGACCGAGCAGACGCCGCCGCGGGCGACGACCAAGAAGGGTCGCCTGCGGACCGAATTGGCCGCCCGCCTCCTGGCCGCCCACGAGGCGGGGACGGTCCGCGCCGCCATCGGCCGCGCCTCCGACTTCTACGGCCCCGGCGCCAACTCGATCGCCGGCGACCGCCTCTTCCGGGCGGTGCTGGCCGGCAAGAAGGCGAGCTGGCCGGCGACCCTCGACGCTCCCCACTCGATGACCTTCCTCGACGACTACGCCCGCGTCCTCGCCACCCTCGGCGAGCGGGAGGAGGCGATGGGGGAGATCTGGCACGCGCCGCCGGCCGAGCCCCTGACCGGGCGCCAGTTTCTCGAGCTGGCCTTTGCCGCCGCGGAGACGCCGCCGAAGCTCGGCGTGCTGACGCCGACGATGGTCCGCCTCGCCGGACTGGTCAACCCGCTGATCCGCGAGTTCGGCGAAATGACCTACCAGTTCGACCGGCCCTTCCTCCTCGACGGCGGCAAGTTCCAGCGCGCCTTCGGCTTCGCGCCGACGCCCCACGACGCGGCCATCGCCCGGACGGTGGCCTGGTATCGCGACCACCCCGGCACCTAGGCGACCCCCGGCGGCGAGTTGCCCCCCCGACCGACTGAGGAGAGCACCATGATCGCGAGCACCAGATCGACCCTCCAACGGCAGACGCCGCCCCGCCGGCGACGGGCGGCGGGCCAGCGGAGCGTGCTGCTCCTGGCGGCGTTCTGGGTGGTCGCCTCCGCCGCCGTCGTGGCGCTGGGACCAGACCGGCTGCCGTTCGACTGGCCGCACCTGCCGGGTGCCTCCCCAACCTCCCAGGTGACTGCGGCCTGGGCCGGCCTCGCGGCGGCGCTGGTCCTGATCGGCATCACCTAGCTCCTGATCCGCCGGCGGTTGGTGCCGGACGTCGTGGCATGGGTGCCCTCTCGCGCCGTCGCCGCGCGGGAGACCGGACCGCTGGTCGCCTACGGCGTCCTGGTCCAGCTCGGCGGCGTCGCCGACGCCCTGATGCACAGCTTCGAGGCGTGGGCCGTCTACGACTCGCTGGAGGGCGCCTCGCTCTCGATCCTCTTTCTCGCCTTCCAGGACGTACCGCCGGGGATGGTCAAGTCGGTCCTGACGTTGCGGACCGGCAACGCCTGGGTCCACGCCTAGGCCTACCACGCCATCGCCCCCCACACCCACGTCGATGCTCCCAACGCGGTCGACATCTTCCGCATCCCGTAGCGGCAGCCATCCCAGTCGGATGCACCGTCGCTTCGCCCCTCGGAGGTCCCCATGCCATCGCTTTCCCCCTCCCCCACCGGCCGCCGGTCGAGACGGTTGCGGCTCGGCCTCGGCCTCGTCCTCACTCTCCTGTTCGCGCTCGCCGCCGGCACCGCGCTCGCCCTGCGCGCCCAACTCGACCCCGGCCCCGCCGCGGCGGGGGTCAGCGAGGTGGCGGTGCGGGACAACGAGTTCGCTCCGGCCGCGATCGAGGTTCCCGCCGGCACGACCGTCACCTGGCAGTGGGACGGGGAAGAGCAACACAACGTCGTCGGCGACGGCTTCGCCTCTCCGGCCCAAGCCGCCGGGGAGTTCGCCCACACCTTCGCCAACCCGGGCACCTTCGCCTACCAGTGCACCTTCCACTTCCTGATGCGCGGCGAGGTCGTCGTCACCGAGTGACGGCCGCCTCTCCCCTCCCATGCTTCGACCGGCGCAGCCTCCGCCACCGGCGTCCCAGGAGGAGACCGATGATCACCGTCAAGGCCGGCGACGAGTTCGCGAGCGCGGCGTCCGGCGAGCGCTATCGTTTCATCCAGACCGGAGCCGAGACGGGCGGCGCCCTCGTGGTGCTGGCAGACGTTCTGCCGGCGGGCGTGCCAGGGCCGCCGGAGCACCTCCACCCGACCCAGGAGGAGCGCTTCATCGTCCACTCGGGGCTGCTCGGCGTCCGCATCGGCGGCCGGGACCAGACGCTGCGGCCTGGCGACGCAATCGCCGTCCCCCCCAAGACGCCGCACACGATCTGGAGCGCGGGCGACGGCGACCTGACGATGACCGTCGAGATGCGGCCGGCCCTCGGCTTCTCGGAGTTCTTGGCCACGGCCGCGATCCTCTCCCAGCGGCGACCGGGCGGCCGGTTGACGCCTCTCGAGGGCGCCCTCCTGATAGACCGGTTCGGCCGCGAGATCCGGCTCGCCCGGCCGCCGCTGCCCGTCCAGCGACTCCTCTTCCCCCTCTTGGCCGCGATCGCCCGGCGGCTAGGCCGGCGCCTCCCGAACGCGGCCAACGGCGACCGTCGCTGAGGCGGCAACGGTCGGGCGAAAATCCCGACCAGGCGCCCCTGAGCGACCCCTGCTTCGGTCGGCCCTCCGCCGCAACTCCACGTTCGCCCCACCTCTGGCGAAGGCTCCGTCTTCCGGAGGCCAAGCGCGGACACTCCCTTGCCGAGACGCCGCGGCGACGCACCGGCGTCTCGGAAAAGCAAGCAGGACCATGCTGTGCCTTCCCCCACTCCCCGGTAGCCCGGCCCCCTTGAACCGCCAGAGACCGGCCGACGGCGACCGATCACGACTAGAATGGGCTCACAGCCCCGCCCTCCTACCCGCCCCCTGCCGTTGGTCCCTTCCCCCCTTCCTCCCGACGTGCGCGAAGCGTTGCCGTCGCGGCGAACCCTGGCACCGATCTCCCGGAGACATCCATGGCACTCCCCTCATTCGCCTCGGCCCTGGTCCCGGCCGCCGCCGCCGCGCCCCCCTTCATGACCGAGATGGT
>JBBSNJ010000594.1:0-2960 GCA_038232775.1 Thermomicrobiales bacterium | reverse complement strand
GCCGGCGCCGCCGACGCCGGTGCCGGCGCCGACGATCCCGGCGTCGGGGTCGATCACCCTCCGTGTCCTCGGCTGTCCAGCGACGGTCGACCCCGACGATATCGCGGCGGGGGCCGCCGACGCCGACTGCGCGCCCGTGGCGCTGGATCCCGCCCCGACGTTGATCCTGGCGGGGGATCAGCCCCTCTCCCCCGACCAGCTCGATCGGTCAGTTGGTACCTACACCTGGACCAGCCTCATCTCGGGCCCCTTCCCCCTTGGTCGCCCGACCTTGCCCCGGGGCTACGACCGCTCCCTCTTCGTCACCGGGGAGGGGACCGTCGTCGACCCCCCGGTGTTCGACGTCGGCGCGGCCCCGTTCACCGTCTCGGCCACGCTCTACCTGTTCCGGACCGAGACCGCGCCGCTGCGCCTCGGCTTCTTCGCCTGCCCGGCCGGGGTGGACCGCGAGACTGTCTCCGGTGATGTCTGCGAGCCGAGCTCCGGCGACTTCGCGGTCGAGATCGCCTCCCTCGACGGCACAGTCCGCGTCGGCCGCGCCGACGCCGGGGAGCCGTCCGGCGCGTTCCTCACCTGGCCGGCGCTGCCGCCCGGCCGCTACGCTGTCCGCGTCACCGATCTCCCGTCCGGCTACACCGAGGTCGTGATTCCGGGCGCGACCTACGACGCCGCCGCCGGCGCCTACCTGGTCGATGCCGGTGGGGAACCACCGGTCGCCGACCTCGCCGTCTACTTTCTCCAGGCGGCGCCGAACGTGCCTGGTTCGATCACCGTCCAGGTCTACGCCTGCCCGCCGGGCATGAGTCGGGGCAATCTGGCCGGCGAAGACTGCGCGGCGGCAGAGGCTTTCGATCTTCGCCTCTCGCTGCCGGACGGCCGGCTGCTGACCCTGGCCGAGGCCGAGGTCGCCGGCAACGCCGCGACTTGGAGCGGTCTCGCTCCCGGCGACTACGTCGTCGAGGAGACGAGTTTGCCGCCGGGGTTCGCGGACGCCTACGCACCCGCCGCTCAGGTGGTCGAGGGTTCGGCCGCCTTCGTCGTCACGGTCGAACCCGGAGTCGAAACCGCCGAACTTGCCATTTACAACCTCCGCCCCGACGGCACCGCCAGGGAGCCGACCCCGGCGACCGAGGCGGGGGCGATCGACACCGACGGCGACGGCTTGGCGGACGCTGCCGAGCTGGATCTCGGTACCGACCCCGATAACCAGGATACCGACGCTGACGGCCGGGCCGACGGAGACGAAGTCGGCCCCCGCCGCGTCGTCACTGACCCGCTCGATCCCGACAGCGACGACGACGGCGTGACCGACGGCGACGAGATTGCCATGGGGACCGACCCGAACGACCAGGCGAGCCAGTAGGCGACCGGAAACAGACAGGGGGTGATTCGGAGTCTGAGAGAACACGTCGCATGCCTGCGGCGGCAGCCGGCCCTCACCGCCGGCCCCGCTCCCGGTGCGCGGGAGCGGGGTCGCGGACCGCCGGGGGAACACCCACGATTCACCTGGGTTTCGTATGAGGGCCGCTCTCCGGCGACCCGAAGCAATCACCCGGATTCCGTATTAGCTAATGCCGCCGGTACGGCGTGCGTTCGTCGTGCTTGCCCTGCTCGGGCGTCCGGGACGCCGCGGGCCGGGCCGGTACCCTCGACCTCCTGGGCCGGATCGGGTAGGGTGGAATCAGCGACCGGTGGCGAAGCGGGGGTAGCCGTTTCGCCCTGGCTGAATGGAGAATTGAGAAGGAGGGGGGACGACTGGTGACGATGCTCGACAAGGACCAAGATCGCCGTCGGCGATCGGATCGTGGCGACGACGCGGGCGAGGCCGAGCTGGTGCCGGTCGCCTCGTTCGCGCCCCTTGGCCTCGGTTGGCGCCACCGGCTTCGGCGCGGCGCCCTCGTCGCCGCGTTCGCGCTCGGCCCGCTGGTCGGGGCAGCCCCCGCGGTCGGCGCCCGCCTCCAGGACCTGGCCGGCGCCTCGCCGGCGACGGGAGACGCTCGGGTCGTCGCCCAAGGGGTCGTCGAGGTTCCCGCCTCCGACCTCGCCTGGCGGGTCGTCCTACGCTCCGCGCCGCCGCCGGCGGGGGCGGCGCCGGCGGAAGGGGCGCTCGGCTTCGTCGTCGCCGACGATGGGGCGCTCCTGGTCGAGGAGGCGTCCGGGGCGCGGCTGCGGCTGGCCGCCGGCGAGGCCGGACTCTCCCGCCCCGGCGTCGAGCAGGTCCGGGCCGCCCTCGGTCCGAACGCCGTCACCTACTACGCGCTCGAGATCGTCGCCGCCGGTGAGGCGGGCGACGCGGGCGACGGAACCTTGATCTACCAGGGACAGCCGTTCGCCGGTCCCGGTGCCGACCACGACCTCGACCTCGTCGGCGACGAGCTGGCGGCGGGCGAGACGATCGAGCTGCCGGTCGGGGCGCTGCCGACCGCTCTCCTCGTGAGGGCGGGCGGGCTCGACGTCGCGACCGCGGCCGGTGATCCGGTGGCGACCCTGGGCGCGGGGGAGGCGCTCGCGGTCCAAGACGCTCTGGTCCTGACGGCCGGCGCAGAAGGCGGCGCGTTCCTGGCGGCCTTCGTCGGTCCCGCGGTCCCCAGCCTCGATCTGGCGCCGGGAGCGGCGGCGAACGCTGAGCGGCCGGCGGCCGCCGCGACGCCCGGCGTCAGCGGCGAGGCCGCCGCCACCCCGAACGCGCTCGAGGCTCCGGCGGCGTCGCCGGTCGCCGGCGAGACATCCGCCGTCGGAGAGCCCGCCGCTTCCCACACCGACGGCGCCGGGCACTCCGACGCCGAGGAGGCGGCGATCAACACCGATCCGACCCTCCCCGATACCGACGGCGACGGGCTCTCGGACGGCGAGGAGGAGATCTCGACCGGGACCGAGCCGCTGGCCGCCGACACCGACGGCGACGGGAGCCTGGACGGGGAGGAAGTCACCGCCGGCACCGACCCGAACGACGCCGCCAG
>JBBSNJ010000593.1:0-2961 GCA_038232775.1 Thermomicrobiales bacterium | reverse complement strand
GCGCCCCGTGGGGGGCGCCCCGGGGCGCCCGCGGGGCGGGGGCCGGCCCCCCCGCACCCCCCCCCGCGCGCGGGGCCGCGCTGGCGCTCGAGCGGAGCGCGCCCGGGGCCGTGGCGGTCGCCGAGCCGGAGTCGGCCGCGGCCGGCGGTACCGGAGCCGAGCACCGTCCGGCCGACGACCCGACGACCGGTGCCGCTCATCGGGGAGCGGCAGGCAGGCCGACGCCCTGACCGCCTCCCGCGCCTCCCTCTCCCGGACAGTTCTGGCTTTGGCCCGGTGCGCCGGGTTCGCACCGGCGATCCGAGGGGTTCGGGAGCCGAACGACGGGGCGCCGGGCGGCCAGGGCGAGGTTCCAGGCCGGTTTCTCGGCCACCGCGCGGTCATCGGCGCCGCGCGCGGGGAGCCGGACCCGATGCGGTCCAGGCAAGAGCCCGCGCCTCCCCTCAGCCGCCCGCCGTCCGGTCGAGGTGCGCCCGCTTCAGCCGCTGGTACTCCGGGTCGTCCCGCGCCTCGACGTAGCGGGCGTAGAAGATGCGGGCCGACTCCGCCTTGACCGGATCGAGGTCAGGCGGCAGCACCTCGGTCTTGTCGGGCGACCACTTGCGGCCGCTCTTGTGGTTGGCGTAGCGGCGGGCGCGGGTGAAGCCCATCTGCAAGAATTTCCTGGCCATGTCGGCGCCGACGAAGTCCGCCGCTGCCAGGTAATCGCGGAACAGCGCCAGCAGCTTGGCCGAGCTCTCCTCCGCGATCGCCGGCGTCCGGAACCGCCAGTGGGGCAGCAGCTCCGACTTGTACGGCTCGACCAGGAGGACGCCCTGCTCCCCCTTGCCGACCCGGTAGAGGTCGGGCCGCCGCCGGAAGTCGATCGCAGCGAAGTCGAGTCCGTAGTCGAAGGCGGGGGCGCCCGCTGGCTTGGCGCGGGGGCGCCTGGCGTCGGTCCTTCCCTCCGCCATCGTCCGCCTCCTCCCGCCGGCCACCATGCGTTCACGTGGCACGATCGAGACCGCGCCGAGCGGAAGCCGCCCCGCTCGCCCCGGAGGCTGGTCCAGCCGGGCGCCGGCCTGGTCGCGCCGATCGTGGCGAGGCGCTTGCGGGGTCGGGTCGACCGCGGCTGAGCGGGAGCGCCGAGAAGGCGAAGGAGGCCCAATGAAGTTTGGCGCGGGGGTCATCATCGGCATCGTCGTCGGCGCGATCGTCATCATCTGGCTGATCGTCCAAATCCTGCAGGGCGTGCTCTAGCCACCCCTCGCTCCTGGGTCTCGAGCGCGCGGCCGGCGTCGGCCGTCCACTGCCGACGCCGTTCACCGCGGCGCCCAGCGTGCTGGCCGCACCCGCCGCCGACGGCGCGTCCGCGTCCCGTTGCTCGCGATCCCCGTGAGCGATCGAAATTCCTGTGGCCGCTCGGCGGGGCGCTCGTCCGCCCTTGCCCAGCCGACGGCGTTTTGCCGAGCGGGAGCGGGTGGCGGAATCGCGGCGCGATGGGTCGCGCTCTGCCTCCAAGCCAAGGGGGTGACCACCCTAGCGTCCCGGTCGGCGGGCGTGTCCGAGGGCGTGGCCGGTTTGTGTCTCGCCGTTGCCCGAGGGGGGACGGCGGTCGTTCGGTTCGATCAGCGGGGGGAAGCGTGGCCCGAGGCGCGACCGAGCGATCCAAGCCCCAGCGCGGCACTGGACCGGAGGCGCCCGCGGCGCGGGCGCGGCGCCTCGGGGCGGTCGTGCTCCAGTCGGTCAAGGACCTCCTGGTCGACAGTGGGCCGCAGTGGGCGGCGGCGGTCGCCTTCTACGGGTTGCTCGCGGTCTTCCCCTTGCTCCTCGCCGGCGCCTCGGTCGCCGCCTTCGTCGCCGACCCGCAATGGGTGGTCGAGCGCGCCACGTCGCTGCCGGGCGAGTTCGCCCCCGGCGGCGAGGGCCGGATCGAGGAGATCGTGCAGCAGGCGATCGCGGGCCGGGGGCCGGCCGGGATCTTCTCGCTCGGGGCCTTGCTCTGGACCGGCACCCGTGTGTTCGGCTCGCTGACCCAGGCGCTGAACGTCGTCTACGAAGCAAGAGAAGGCTACGGCTTCGTGAAGCGGCTGCTGATCGAGCTCGTGATGCTGCTGACGCTCGGTGTCGTGCTGCTGTTCGCGCTCGTCTCCGGCCTGCTGGTCGATCTCCTCTGGCGCATCACCGATCTCCTCCCGGCCGGGCAGGCGTTCGTGGTCACCGTCAGCCGCAGCGTCGTCCGCGCCCTCGCCCTGCTCGTGGCCTTCTTCCTGATCCTCCACTTCGTCCCCCGGCGGCGGATCGAGCTCCGGGCCACCGCCTTCGGCGCGGGTGTGGCGACCCTCCTCTTTCTGGCGGCGCGCCCGCTCTTCCTCTTCTACGTCGAGCGATTCGGCAACTACAATTGGATCTACGGGCCGCTGGCGCTGGCGATCCTGCTGCTGCTCTGGATTTGGCTCGCCGCGCTGATCGTCCTCTTCGGCGGGGAACTGGCCGCCCACACCCAGACGATGCTGATCGAGGGCCAACCGGCCGAGGAGGTCGGCCGCCGCCACGCCGAGCGCTCGCCGGCCGGCGAGGGGTAGGGCGGGGGCCGGGGTGGTCGCTGCCGGTGGCCGGCGAGCGGCCCTCACCCCTTCGGCTCTGCTCAGGGCAGGCCCCCCATCCCGCGCGTCCCGCGGGAGCGCGGGATTGGGGAGGACGGCCGTCGTCCGGGAGCGGAAGCGGTCAAGCTGATACGGAATCCGGGTGATCGGGTCCGCTTGACGGAACGAAGCCCTCACCCTCGACCCCTCTCCCGCGCACAGGAGAGGGGTCGGTGGGGAGGGCCTCCGTCCGCGAAGCGGACCCGATCACCCGGAGTCTGCCTTACCCCTCGGCGGCGAGGCCCTGGTACTTCGCTTCCTTGACCGCGGCCTGCTCGGCTTCCTGGGCGACCTGCTCGACCTTCTCGATCAGTCCTTGGGCAGCCGACTCCGCCTG
>JBBSNJ010000592.1:0-2968 GCA_038232775.1 Thermomicrobiales bacterium | reverse complement strand
TCCGGGCCCACCCGAACCTCGCGGCCGCCTACGACGCGGAGAAAGCCCGCTGCCGCGACGTGCATCCGACAGACTCTCACGCCTACTCCGACTGCAAGAACGCCTGGATCCGGCGGATCGAGGCCGAGGCCATCGGCCGCGACCGAGCGGACCATGGGTCATGACGATCTCGAACGAGTGCCGCTACCATCGGCCCGCTGGCGTTCGCCCGGTGGCCCGCCGTTCGGGGCCGAACACTCGGCCTCCGGCTCCGCCTCCCGCCTTTCGGACCGGGTCCTTCTTCGGCTGAGCCAGCGCTCCTTCGCGAGCTTTGGAGGCAGCTGATGTCCCAGTAACTCCCCTCATCCCCCAACCCCTTCTCGGGTTGCACGGGAGAGGGGGACCCCACGCGTCGTCCCGCACCCGTCTCCCCGACGCGGACGACACCGTCAGCGCCGCAGCCACTCCTCTTCCAGCGCCGACAACCTTTCCGCCTCAAGCTTGGGTCGATCGTACGCCCCCGCCTCGCGGCGCTGCCGCAGCGCCTCGTAGAGCGAGACAGCGCAGGCGACCGAGATGTTCAGGCTCTCGACCATCCCCAGCATCGGGATCGCGACCAGGCCGTCGGCCGCCGCCTGCGCCTCGGGGGAAACGCCCCGCAGCTCGTTGCCGAAGACCAAGGCGGTGGGCCGAGCGAGATCGGTCGCATAAAGTTCGGCGCTCTCCGGGCCGACGGCGGTGGCCAAGACCGCGATGCCCTCCGCCCGCAGCACCGCGTAACAGTCGGCGACAGACGGGTGGCGCCGGACGTCGATCCACTTGGCGGCGCTGGCCGAGGTCGTCCGGGCGAAGGCGCCCGCCGGCGCCTCCTCGATCGAGTAGACGACGTGGACGGTCAGGACACCAACGGCGTCGCAGGAGCGGAGGACGGCGCTGACGTTGTGCGGGTCGTGGACGTTCTCGAGCACCACCGTCAGGTCGGGCTGGCGCCGCGCCAGCACGCCCGCCACCCGCTCCCGCCGCCGCTCGGTCCGCGGCCAGCGGCTCGCCTTCGGCGGCTGCCCCTTCGCCAATTCCCGCCGGTCCACTGCCGCCCCTTTTCCGCCACCCACCGCCGCGTCCTCCCCTCCCCGCGCCCGACCCTCCATCCTCCTCGCCGTGCGAAGATACCGCACTGGGGCGCTGTTCGATGCCCCGACCACGTGGCGCACCTCGCCTCGCGCGTGCCGCCGCCCAAGCAAGCGCTGAGCGAAGGAGGACCTTGGTCGTCCGCCGCGTCGTCATCGACCACCTCGACCTCCCGGTCCGCGACCTAGAGACGAGCCGCCGCTTCTACGCGGCGGCGCTGGCCCCGCTCGGCTTCGACCTCCGCGATGGCTCGGCCACGAGCGCCAGCTTCGGCCTGGCCGGGGCCGACGACTTCGGCCTTCACCAAGTCGAGCGGGAGTCGACCACTCGCGCCCACGTCACCATCGCTGCCACCGACGGGGCGGCCGTCGACACCTTCTGAGCGGCGGCCCTCGCCCACGGCGGGCGAGAGAAGGCGGCACCGGCCCTCCACCCCGAGTACCACCCCGGCTACTACGCCGCCTTCGTCTGGGATCCGGAAGGCCACTACATTGGGGCCGTCCACCACGACCGAGGGAACGCCGGCGCGTGACCATCTGGGCGAAGAGCGGGAGATGGACGGCGCGGCATCAAAGTCGAAGAGCTTGCGGCCAAGTGCTCCACCCGCGTGACGTCCGCCTTGCCCGGGCAGCGGAAGGGCCAGACTCCCCCTCCTCCGCGCGCGGGAGCGGGGGCCGGAGGTGAGGGCCGCCGTCGACCGATCCGAAACACGTCAAGAGAGAGACCGTGCCGCCATCGTCCAAGCTCCCCGCCCCAGACACCCTCCCCGACGACCTTGCCGCTGCCCTCGCGGCCGAGGTCGCCCGCCGCGAACCGGCCGCGCTCGACCTCCTGCGTGATCTGATCCGGACGCCGAGCGTGACCGGCGGCGAAGGCCGGCACGACCAGCCCGGTACCGTCGCTCATCGCCTCTGGCGGGCGCTCGGCGCCGAGTCGGGCCTCGAGCGCCACGCCGACCCGGTCGCGCCCGACCGCGACAACCTGCTCGGTGTGATCCGAGGCGCGGCGGACACGCCGGTCGTCCTCCTCGACGCCCACACCGACACGGTCCCCGCGGGCGACCCCGCGCGCTGGCTCGACGCCGACCCCTTCTCGGCGAGGGGCGGCCTCGTGCACTACCTGGGAGAGAACCGCATCCGGTTGGAGATCGGCGACCACGCGCTCGAGCGCCCGGTCCGGCCGCGCCTGGGCCGGCTCTGGGAGGCCCGGAGCTATCGCTCGGCGCCCATCCTCTATGGCCACGGCGCCTTCGACAACAAAGGCCCGGTCGCGGTCGCGGTCCTGGCCACCCAAGCGCTCGCCGGTGCCCTCAGTGCCACCGGCCGGCGGCTGCGCGGCACCCTGGTCTGCGCCCTGGTCGTCGACGAAGAAGCGGCGATGGCCGGCACCCACGCCCTCGCCGGCGCCGCTGGGCGCGGCTGGGTCGAGCGTCACGATCTCCTCCCCGCCGGGTTCGGCCCGGACGGCTTTCGGTCCGGCATCTGGGGCGTCGCCCTCGATGGCTCCTACGGCTTCGTCCCGGTCGTCGGCCACCGCGGCGTCGCCCAATTCCTGGTCCGGACGCGCGGACAGGCGGCCCACGCCGCCACCCCCGACCTCGGGGTCAACGCCGTGACCCGGATGGCGGCGGTCCTGCACGCGCTGGACGCCCAGCGCGAAGCGCTCGCGGCCCGCCTCGCCCCCCTCTTCGCCGACGATCTGCTGGAACCGGCCTCGCTGGCGCTGGGGACGACGATCGCCGGCGGCGGCGTGATCGCCGTCGACCACGGGGCCGACGGCGCGACGGTCGAGCGGGGCGGCATCAACGTCGTGCCGGACTGGTGCCAGGCGACGATCGACTGCCGATACCCCCGCCCCGCCG
>JBBSNJ010000591.1:0-2973 GCA_038232775.1 Thermomicrobiales bacterium | reverse complement strand
GTGCTGGGGGTGGACGGTGAGCCAGATGTGCTGGATCGCCCCCGGCCCCTCGATTTCGGCCAGGGTGGCGGTCTGGTGGTCCGCGATGTCGATCGACGGGGAGACCTTCCAGCCCTGGCCCAGCTCGCGGGCCGGGATGGCGCCGGTCCCCGCCGTCGCCATCCCGCCGTGGCCCTTCTCGCCCGAGAAGTTCTCGGGGCTGATCGAGCGCGTCCGCGCCGCCGAGAGGCGGGCGAGGTTGCCGAGCCCGACGCCGAGACCGTCGAAACGATCCATCATCCCTCCTGGTCTGTCGTCGCCGCGGCGCGGGTGCCGCACGAGGTCCGCAGGCGCAGTTCGAAGTCGAAGACGAGGCAGCGCGCCTGCTGCCGCGTCCCGCCGATCCGATCGAAGAGGAGCCGGACGGCGCTCTCGGCCATCCGCCGGGTCGGCTGGGCGAGGGCGGTCAACGGGGGGTCGATCAGGTCGGCCCAGAAGGGGTCGTCGATGGCGACGAGGGCGACGTCGTGGGGAACGCCGAGGCGGCGCGCCCGGAGCGCCTGGATCGTACCGACGGTCATCAAGTTGTTGGCGACCACCAGCGCCGTCGGGGCTTCGATATCGAGCAGCTCCTCGGTCGCCCGCCGCCCTGCCAGCAGACGGAAGTCGCCGGCGGCCAACCGGGCCGGGAGACCGGCCGCCGCCATCGCCGCCGCGTAACCGGCGGCGCGCTCGAGCCCGGTCTGAATGCCAGCGGGGCCGCCGATGAAGCCGATCCGCTCGTGCCCAGCATCGATCAGGAGCTGGGTCGCCCGGCGGGCGCCCTCGACGTTAGCGACGACGACGGCGTCGGCGCGGGCGTCGCCGACCTCACGGTCGAAGGCAACGACCGGGATATCGTGGTCGAGCAGGTGGGCGATCTCGGCGCCGGCTGGGTCGGCCGGGACCAGGATCACCCCGAGCACCCGCTCGGCGGCGAGGACTTCGAGATAGGCGCGCTGCTTCTGGGGCGTCTCGTCGGTGTTGCAGAGGAGCACGCGGAAGCCTCGGTCGAAGGCGGCGGCCTCGACCGCCCGCACCATCTGCGTGAAGTGGGGATTCTCGATGTCGGAGACCACGATCCCGAGCGTCTGGGTGGTGCGGCGACGCAGGTTGCTGGCCAGGCGATTCGGGCGATAGTCGAGGTCGGCGGCGACGCGTTGGACTCGGTCGCGCGCGGCGGCGCCGACCCCGGGCGCACCGGCGAGGGCCCGTGACACGGTCGCGGGGGAGACCCCGGCCCGCGTCGCCACCTCTTTGATCGTCGCCATCGCGCCTCCGCCGTACCGAAATCGTTTTCTGTCTTAGCATTCTCGGTGCCTCTCGTCAATTTCCTAGGCCGGTGTTGACAAGCGGAAGGGCGACTGCTACGGTCGCAATCGATTACGTCACCGGCCGCGACGGAGCGTGACCGGCAGGCGGGCGAAGGACCAAAGGGAGGTCCGAGGCGCCGCGAGAAGGAGGCAGGACGATGAGTGATCTTGGTCCGTTCGATCCGGCACCGACGAGGGACGACACCGCCGAGCAGGCGACCACCAGCGGCCCCGGCCCGAGGGTCTCTCGCCGCCGAGTGCTGGGGGCCGGGGCTGCCGCCGGGGCCACCGGGCTGTTCGGGGCCGGACCGCTGCCGCTGCTGCGCCGGCGCGGCGCCGCGGCCCAGGGGCGGCCGTTGACGTTTTGGCAGTTCTACGCCCCCGGCGGCGACGTCGCCTCCCAGGCCCAATGGTTCGAGGACGCGGTCGCCGGTTGGAACGACCAGAACGACACCCAGGTCGAACTCGTCTACGTCCCGGTCGCCGACTACTTGGCCGGCACCAAGCTGCAGACCGCCTTCGCCTCGGGCGAGGGGCCGGACATCTTCCTGATCAGCCCCGGCGACTTCCTCCGCTACGCCAACGGCGGCGCCTTGACCGACCTGAGTCCCTTCATGGAGCCGGCGGCGCGCGACGACTTCTTCCCCGACGTGCTCGCTTCTCGGGTCGTCGGCGACAAGATCTACGGCCTCCCGATGGAGGTCGAGCCGATGGCGATGTACTACGACCGCGCCGCCTGGGACGAGGCGGGCCTGACCGACGGCGACGTGCCGCAGACCTGGGAGCAGTTGCTCGACGCCGCCGAGCGCCTGCAGACCGACGAGCGGTTCGGCGTCCTCTTCGAGACCACGCCCGGCTACTACCAGAACTTCACCTGGTATCCCTTCATGTGGCAGGGCGGCGCCGAGATCGTCCTCCCCGACGGCAAGACGAGCGGCCTCCGCGAGCCAGGCGCGGTGGCGGCGCTCGCCTTCTGGCGCGATGCGGTCGAGCGGGGGCTGGCGCCGCGCGACATGCTTGGCTTCGGCGGCGGCGACGCCGCGTCCAACTTGGCCGCCGGCTACACCGCGATGCAGAACGTCGGCATCTGGGCCGTCTCTGCCCTGCGCGAGAACGCACCTGACTTCGAGTACGGCGTCTTCAAGCTGCCGCTGCCGCCGAACGGCACCTACACCACCGACCTCGGCGGCTGGGCCTTCGTCGCCAACGCTCAGGGCCTCGACCCGGAGACGGCGGCCCAGTTCTGCGTCTGGGCCGTCGGCGCGATGAGCGACGACTCGATCCAGCGCGGGGTCGATTGGTGCATCCGGGCCAAGAGCGACATGCCGACCCGCCAATCGGTCCTCGATCAGATCAACGAGGAGGGCGGCTACGATGAGGGGGCGCTCCAGATCTTCCGGGACGAGATCTTCCCCGGGGGCCGGGGCGAGCCGCGGGTGACGCCAGAGATCTACAAGGCGATCTCCGACGCCATCCAGGCGACCCAGCTCGGCGACGCCGAGCCGGAAGCGGCGGCGGAGCAGGCCGCCCAGCAGATCGAGAGCTTCCTCGCGAGCTACGAGGGCGCCCCCATCCAATGAGCCCGCGCGCGTGAGCTTGGGCTCGACCGAGCGAACAGCGTCGGCGGCGGGGGTTCGCGCTC
>JBBSNJ010000590.1:0-2980 GCA_038232775.1 Thermomicrobiales bacterium | reverse complement strand
CCCCCCCCGCGCCGCCCCCCCACGCCCCCCCCGCCCCGCCACCCGCCTCCCGCCCCCCCGCCACCCACCACCGCGCCCCCCCCGCGCCCCCGGCGTGACCGACTCCCGCGGCTTCGAGGAGCAGGTCCGGCACGACTTCGACCGCGCCCGCCAGAAGGCCTTCCTCCACGACCTGGTCGCCGTCCTCGGCGGCCGCCGCAACCAGTTGATCCCCTACCAAGAGCTGCGGCGCCGCGTCTCCCCCGAGCGCGAGAGCTACCGCGGCCTCCAAACCGTCGAGCTCGACAAGATCGTCGGCAGCATGGACCGCTTCCACGACTTCGACCGCGCCTTCCTGCCGCGCCAGCGCCACACCGCCGGCCGCTGGCAGAACGTCGACCGGGCCTACTACCAGGACCGCCAGCTCCCCCCCATCCAGCTCTACCAGGTGGGGGGCGTCTACTTCGTCAAGGACGGCAACCACCGCGTCTCCGTCGCCCGCGAGCGCGGCCAGGAGTTCATCGATGCCGAGGTGATCGAGGGCCACATCCGCGCTCCCCTCTACGCCTCGATGCGCCCCCAGGAGCTCCTGCTCCAGGCCGAGTACGCCGAGTTCCTCCGCCGCACCGACCTCGACCTCCTCCGCCCCGACCACGACCTGCGCCCCACCGCCCTCGGCCGCTACGACGAGATCTGGGACCAGATCGAGGGCCACCGCGAGTGGCTCGCGGCCATCCGCCACCAGCCCGTCGCCGTCGCCGACGCGGTCGAGGACTGGTACGAGCACATCTACTGCCCGATCGTCGAGGTCGCCCGCGACCGCGGCGTGATGGATCGCTTCCCGAACCGGACCGAGGCCGATGTCTACCTCTGGGTGATGCACCACCGCCACGACCTCGAGCGCCGCTCCGGCCGCGACCCCGGCCCCGCCCCCGCCGCCGAAGACTACGCCGAGCACGTCCGCCCCTGGCGCCGTCCCCTCGCCCGCGCCGCCGCCGCCGCCAAGCGCCTCGCCCGCCGCCCCCGCCGCCGCTCCGATCTGGCCGAGGACCAGTAGCGCCGCCCCGGACTCCCGAGGCCCTCGACCACCCCCCTCTCCCCCGGACGGTTTCGGTTTTGTGCCCCGTCCGGAGCTTTGACGGCCGTGCCGTCGGCGAGCAACCGGCGCGGAACTCCACCCCGGCAGCCGGCCAGCCGGCATCCGGCCGCCGTGGTCCCCCGGATCGCCAGCGCAAACCCGCCGCTCCAGACTGAGACGGAATCCGGGAGAATCCTTCGCCTTCCCGCGGCGGCGGTCGGCCCTCACCCCCGGCCCCCTTCCCCCTGTCCCGTGCGCGGGAGAGGGGAGACATTCCTGCTTCCGACAAGCTAACGGTTCAACCGGAGACCGCATGACGTCCGATGCGAACATCGGGTGAAGGGGGGTCTCGTGGCGCGTCGAGGCTGAACCGCCGCCCCGTCCCGCGGTAGCCGAGGGAGGGGCGACGCACCCGCTGCCCGGTTCGGCCGTCAACGGGCGACGCGGGTGTCGCCCCTACCGGTCTCCCAACGGTCGACGCACCACCAGCGTCCCCGCTCTCACCCACCGGGAGCGACGGCCGGAGGACTGCTCCGAACGGCGCCGAAGGGGTGAGGATCGCTCCCACCTCCCGGCCCCCAAGGGCCGTTGCCCCACCGGAACGGCTTGACACCCACCTTGCAGCATGAGAACATCCGTTCCAAGCGGCACAGTTGGCATCGGCTGCGGGCCTGGGCAGCGCCCCACCGTGCCCCGGCGTCTCCCCCCCCGGACACAAGGAGACCGGCCCCGTCCCGGCGGCTAAGAACAGGACCCGCCCCCCTCCCGGCGGCCAACAGCAGGAGCCCTCCACTCCCCGCCACGCACCCCACCCGGAGGGCCGGCGCCGACGTCCGGCGCCGCGTACCAGCCCCCATCGCCCGCCCCTCGTTCGCTCGCCCTCCGCCCGCCATCCAGCCGGCTTGAGCCAGCTCCGTCGTCTCAGCACGGTCCCTTTAGGGCCGTGCTTCCGGGCCGCGCCGGGCCGCGCCGCCCCCACCACGACTCCCCGAACCTTGACACGCCCCGCGCAGACCTACTATCATCCCCGCATCACATTCAGCACTCTCGGCTCGGGAGTGCCAATCGCGTACAATCCCCCGGTCACCACCGGGTCACCGAGGTCGAGCAGCGCGTGGACGAGCAGAGCCGGTCGCGACCGCCCGCGGGGCGGGACAACCCAGAGCTCCTCCCGGCCCCCGCCGGGGGAGCCGATCCGGGACCGGCGGCGGAGCCTGCGCTCCCCCTCTCCGAGCGGCAGCGCGCCATCCTCCGCCTGATCGTCCACGAGTACGTCGCCACCGGCCGCCCCGTCGGCTCCAAGCACCTCGCCGACCGCCACGCCCTGGCCGTCTCCTCCGCCACCGTCCGCCACGAGATGGCCGACCTCGAAGCCGCCGGCTACGTCCAGGCCCGCCACACCTCCGGCGGCCGCGTCCCCACCGACGCCGGCTACCGCTACTTCGTCCACCACCTGCTCGACGTCGTCGAGCTCCCCTCCGCCGAACAGGTCATGATCCGCCACCAGTTCCGCCAGGTCGAGCTCCGCCTCGAGCAGTGGCTCGAGCTGGCCGCCGCCGTCCTCGCCCGCGCCGCCGGCAACGTCTCGGTCGTCACCGCCCCCCGCACCGCCACCGCCCGCCTGCGCCACATCGAGCTCGTCGCCCTCCAACCCCGGCTCGGCCTCCTCATCCTCGTCACCGCCGACGGCACCGTCCGCCAGGCAATGGTCCACTGGCCCGAGGACGCCGAGCAGGAGCGCCTCTCCCCGCTCGCCGACGCCCTCGCCGCCGACCTCCGGGGCCTCACCGCCGACCAGGTCGCCGCCCGCGCCGAGGGCGCCGACGGTCTCGCCCGCTTCGTCCTCGCCCAGACCGCCGCTGCCCTCCGCGGCCTCGAAGCCGCCGAGCGGACCGAGGTCCGCCACTCCGGTCTCGAAAACAT
>JBBSNJ010000589.1:0-2980 GCA_038232775.1 Thermomicrobiales bacterium | reverse complement strand
GGTGCTGCTCGGCCTCAGCGGGCTGATCCTGCTCTACCTGGTCTTTCCGGTCTTCGTCGTCGTTCCGGTCTCGTTCAGCTCGGCGCAGTATTTGCAGTTCCCGCCGCCCGGCTTCTCGCTCCAGTGGTACCAGATCTACTTCGGCCGGGCCGACTGGCTGGAGGCGACGCGGCTGAGCCTGCTGGTCGCGCTGGCGACGGCGGCGCTGGCGACGGTGCTGGGAACGGCGGCGGCGATGGCGTTGGTCCGGGGGCGGTTCCCGGGGCGCGACCTGCTCAACTCGTTCGTCGTCTCTCCCTTGATCATCCCGACGATCATCGTCGCGATCGGGATCTACTTCTTCTTCGCCCGGATCCGCCTGATCGGGGAGCCGTTCGCACTGGTGCTGGCGCACACGGCGCTGGCGGTCCCGTTCGTGGTCGTCAACGTCTCGGCCACGCTCCACGGCTTCGACGAGCGGCTGGAGTGGGCGGCGATGAACCTGGGCGCCGACCGCTGGCAGACCTTCCGGCGGGTGACGCTGCCGCTGATCCGGCCGGGGGTGTTCGCGGGCGCCCTGTTCGCCTTCATCACCTCGTTCGACGAGCTGATCGTGGCCCTCTTCCTGAGCGGGACGGGGGCGGTGACGCTGCCGCGCAAGATGTGGGACAACCTGCGGCAGCAGATCGACCCGACGATCGCGGCGGTCTCGAGCATCCTGATCTTGGTCTCGATCGTGGTCCTGCTCGGGTCGGAGCTGGTGCGGCAGCGAGCGTCGCGGTTGCCGGCGGTGCCGCTGGCGGAGGCCGAGGGGCGGGCGGTCGAGTGATCCGGCATTCGGGGGGTCGCGCCCGGTTCTCCCGGTGACGGGTTCTGGTCGCTTCGGGGCCGGCGTGAACGGCGTCGCCCGGCCCGAAAGGGACCGGGCTGAAGCGACGACGCCGCCTCGAGGGGACTGGTTCGGTGTTCGGGAGGGCAGCCCTCGGGGACGCAGCGGCGCTCAGCCGGATCGCGGATGAGCGCGGTGGGGGAGGCCCGAGCTCAGGTGGGGCTCTCCTTCGGAATCCGGGCGTTTAGTTGTGGTTGCCGGAGAGAGGTCCTCACCCCCGGCCCCTTTCCCGCCGCGGCAGGACAGGGGAGCCTTCGGCTGCCGAAACCCCATGATTCAACCGGGTCCTCTATCACCGGCTCCGGACTTCCTCTTGCTAGGCGCCTCACCCGGCGGTAATTCGGTCTCCGGCGGTGCCGATGGTGGACGGTGGTTGGCGTCGCCGTGGCCGTGCGTGGGGCGTGAGGCGTTCGTGTTGGGGGTGGAGAAGACAAACCCTATCCGGCCGCGCTCCCCTCGCCGTTCGCGGCGGTCTTGACCGCCGCCTCGGCCAACCCCTTGATGTAGCCGAGGGCGAAGAGGCGGCCCATCACGTCGTAGCCGGGCGCCAGGTTCTGTTCCCCGGCCATCGTCGGCACGTGGTCGGGGCGGATCGGACCGGCGAAACCGACCTCGCGGTAGGTCCGCATCGCCCGCCACATGTCGGTCTTCCCTTCGTCGTGGAAGGTCTCGGCGAAGCGCTCGGGGGTGCCGCGGACGTCCCGGAAGTGGACGAAGTGGAGCAGGCCGCGGGCCTGAAAGTCCCGGATCTGCTCGGGGATGTCGGCGCCCATCGTGGCGAAGGTGCCTTGGCAGAAGGTGACGCCGTTGTTGGGGCTGGGGGCAAGGTCGAGCGCGCGGCGCATCGCCTCGGGGTTGCGGATGACGCGGGCCATGCCGCGGATCGGGGAGATCGGCGGGTCGTCCGGGTGGAGCGCGAGCTTGACGCCGGCGGCTTCGGCGGCGGGGACGACGCGCTCCATGAAGCGGGCCAGGTTCTCCCAGAGGCGGTCGTCGGCGACCTCGCCGTCTTCGGTCGGCGGAGCGTCGCGCATCTGCTCGTGGTCGTAGCTGGTGACCAGAGCGCCGCCGCGGGAGGGGGTGGAGGTCGAGGTCCGGGTCCAGTTGAAGCCGGCCATCCAGTTCCAGCAGACGACCGGGATGCCGATCGCGCCGAGGTTGCGGATCATCCGGCAGGCGCGGTCGGTCTCCTCGTCGCGGCCCGGCCCCCCGAGCTTGGCGTCGTGGAGCCAGGGGAAGCCGGTCTCGAGCACTTCGAGCGTCAGCCCGGCGTCGGCGAAGCGGTTCTTCAGGCGGAGCATCGGCGTGAAGTCCCAGGGCGCACCGTCCTGGTCATCGACCGGGACCTGGGAGACGGCGTGGGTGACGCCGGCCTGGCGGGCCAAAGTCCAGGTCAGGTTCGGGTGGGGGGGCAAGTATTCGGCGAGCTTCATGAACACGACCGGCTCCTCTCCGCGCTGCCTCGTCGGGTTGCCAATCATTGAACCAGCGTTTCCCGCCGGCGGCAACGGCGGGGTGCTCGCTGGCGGGGCTTCGTCGTTTTCGATTGACGGGTGCGGGACTGCACCCCCGAGCTGCGTCGACGAACCCGGCTGAAGCCGGCCGTGGCGGCGGGGCAGGCTCGCGGGCGGCGCGGGAGCAGGGAGAGGTCCTGGCTGTTCGGTCCGGGGTTTGACCGGTAGCGGGGGACGAGGCGGGCGCGGGGCGCTCGGCCGGGCCTCATAGGGAATCCGGGTGGATCGTGGCTGTTCCCCCGGCGGTCCGTGGCCAGGCTCCCCTGTCCCGCCCACCGGGAGAGGGGCCGGGGGCTCTCTCCCGGACGGTTTGCATTGCGGCCCCAGCGCGGGGCTCCGGGGGCCGTGCTGCCGGCGAGCAGCCGCCCCGGGACCGCACCCCCGCCGCCGGGCACCCCGGCACTCGGCCGCCACGCCTCTCCAGAGTCGCCGCTCCGCCTCCGCTGCGCTGGGCCGACCTCCGAACCGTCCGTGTGAGGGGGGGCCGGGGGTGGGGGCCGCTCTCCGGGTAGCCGGAACGCTCACCAGGGTTCCGTCTGAGGCAGGGGGGCGCCGTCGCCCTGCCGCCCGGCCCGAAAGGGACCGGGCTGAAGCGACG
>JBBSNJ010000588.1:0-2981 GCA_038232775.1 Thermomicrobiales bacterium | reverse complement strand
GTCGCCTCCATCGCCAGCGGTCGACCCGGCGGCCCCACCGGGGTCGGCGGCTCCGGTCGTGCCGCCGCCGCCGGCGGCGACGATGAACGGCGTGGCAATCGCCATCGCCGCATCGGGGGTCAACGCCCCGTCGACCGGATCGGGGAAGGGGACCGCCCGGTTGAGCCGGTTGAGGTAGGCGGCGTGGCGGGCCTCGACGCCGTGGATCGTCAGCGCCGACGTCAGCAAGTCGTCCTCGTCGATCAGGAACTGGGCCGCACCGGTGTAGGCGGCGACTCCCGTGTTCTCCAATGCCTGCGCGGTCGCCAAGAAGGCGGCGGGGTCGGCGAAGGCGTCGCCGAAGTCGTACGCCTGCTCCGCGACCGGCTCGCCGCCGAGCTGGACGACGGTATCGGTCAGTGCCGCGACGTGGGCCGCCTCGTGCTCCCCGATGACGGCGAGGTTGTCGAAGACGCCCGGCTCGAAGTCGCCGGCGGCGAATCCGGCCAGGCCGTCCCGGTAGTAAGCATTCTCCAGCAACTCCAGCGTCAGCGCGTAGTTCAAGACGCCGACCGGGGTCGAGACGTCGACCTCCTCCTGGGCCAGGACCAAGCGCGCCGGGCGGGAGGCACCGGCGCCGGCGAAGGCCAGCGCCAGCGCTCCCCCCCCGGCCAGCTTCGCCGAGCCGCGGAGAAGGCCGCGCCGCGAAGCGGAACCAGACCTCAGGTCGTCGGCGTTGCCGTCTGCCCCTCGCTGTGCCCGATGATCGTCCATGTCGGGACTCCTTCTGGGTTCCCCCGCTGGCCAGCGGGGTCGTGGTCCGGTCGCGGGCGCGCCACCGCCCGGCGCGAATCGATCGGCCGGCGTCGGCTCACGCCCCTTCGATGAACGGGGCGATGGCGGCACGGACGTCGTCCGGCGGCAACGGCGTCTCCACCGCGTCCGGGAAGGGCGACAGGTCGTTCAGCTCGTTGAGGTAGGCGGCGTGCCGGGCCTCGACGGCGACGATGCCGCCGGCCGCGGTCAGGAGATCGGGGTCGGTCAGGAATTGGGCGGCGCCGTCGTAGGCCTGGACGCCGGTGTTCTCCAAGACCGCCCCCGTCTCGAGGAAGGCCGCCGGGTCGGCGAAGGCGTCGCCGAAGTCGTATTCCTGCTCCTCGACGGGCGAGCCGCCGAGCATCGTCACCGTCTCGCTGAGGGTGGCCACGTGCTGCATCTCGTGATCCCGGATAATGACGATGTTGTTGAAGATCTCGGCGTCGAAGTCCCCCTGGCTGAAGGTGTCGAGCCCGACGTTGTAGAACGCGGCCTCCAGCCGTTCCAGCGTCAGCGCGTAGTTCAGAACGTCGACGTTGTCCTCGAGTGCCTGGGCCAGGGCGAACCGCCCCGTCCCCAAGCCGCCGCCGAAAGCCAGCAGACCGCCGCCGGCCAGCTTCGCCGAGCCGACGAGTAGCCCGCGTCGGGACGACCGCCGCCGCCGTTCCTCGCCGATCTCATCCAGGAAGCGTTCGTGCAGTGCTCGCATCTCGATCCTCCAAGGTGCCAGTCGCGGCCCCGGCCCGCTCCACGAGTGGTCGTCGCCGCGCCCGGTCGGACCGCCATCAGGCGATGACCTCCACGCCGTCGAACGTGGTCAGCCGGTACCCATCGAAGTCCTCGTTGTAGGTGTCGCGCAGATCGCGCAGGACGCCGAGGGCGACCGCCTCCCCCAGCCGCAGCCCCTCGCTGGCGTCGGTGCGCCAATGGACGCCGGCGAAGTTGCGGGCGACGGCGACGTTCCAGGCCAGCTTGTTGAACTCCCCGCCGAGCGTCAGCCGGTCGGCGTCGAGGCCGGTGTAGGGTTCCAGGGACAGCCCGTCCGCGGCGGCCACGACCGGGTTGGCGATCGGGACCGACTCGTCGAAGAACGCCTTCAAGGCGGTGACCGCCCCCCCGACCCAGGTCGCATGGCCGGACGGGAAGGCGGGGTGGAGCGGGCAGCCTTCCGGGAAGGCTTGGGGCAGGAGGAGTGTCCCGAACCGGCGCCGCGCTTCGTCGAGCACCGCCGAGCCCTCGAGCAGGTCGGAATCGATCGGAAACTCGGCGGCGCCGGCGACGGTATGGTGGACCCGCCCCCCGAACTCCTCCGGCCGCAGCCGGCGGTGGACGAACCACTTCTGATACCAGGCCGCCTTCAACGCGGTGTTCGCCACCAGCCCGACCAGCGCCGTGATGTGCGCCAGATCGAACGTGCCGAAACCGTCCTGCGTCCGCGAGCGGAGGTAGGGGTTGCTCGGGTCGAACGGCGGCACCGTCGCCCCGGCGAACACGTTCGCCAGCGGCAGGCCGCCCGCCCCGTACGCGATCAGGGCGGCGTTGTGGGCCGCTTGCCCGGGCCAGTCCCAGTGGACCGACTCGGCCAGGTCGCGGCCGTTGCGCAGGTAGCGCGGCGTCGGGTCGTAGACCGGCTGGAGCGCCGCGGTCGGGATCGCCCCGTTCTGCACTGCCAGCCACTCCTCCTCCGTCGCCAGGTGATCGACCGGGAGGAGGGTGCGGACCAATTGGGGAGCGATGATCGCCCCGGCCGGGCAGTCCTTGAGCAGGAATTGGGAGAGGAACGGGCCGACCGCGACGCCGGGGATCGCGGAGCGGAAGAGGCCGGCCGGCGTGACCCGACGACCCGCCTCCTCCGGCCCGCGAAAGTCGGAGAACGTCGACAGATCGGCCGCCGCCGCGGCGACGATCGGGTCGCCGTCGTAGGCGGTGAACGGGACGTCGCGGGCGAGCGCCAGCCAGTAGAGCTCGGCCATCTCCGCCGCCGCCTCGGCGCTGGCGAAGGCCGGGGGGCGGCGGGTCGCGAGCTGGTGGGAGTCGGGGCCGATCAGACTGAAGGCGAGTCCCGCTTGCGGGTTGCGCAGCTTGGCCTCGCCCCCCATCGGGATCGCCTCGAAGGCGGCCGGGTCGCCGCTCGCCACCGCCGCCAGCAACCCCTCGTAGGCGAAGGGGTTGACGACGCCCAGCTC
>JBBSNJ010000587.1:0-2982 GCA_038232775.1 Thermomicrobiales bacterium | reverse complement strand
CGACGCGCCAGCCGTCGCAGGTGAGGTAGTTGGCGAAGACGCCGAGACCGGCGTCGTTGACCCCGATGTAAGAGACCTGACCGGCGGGGGTCAGCATCAGCACGGCGGGGGCGTCGTCGGGAACGATCTCGACGACGACCCCGAGCTCGCGATAGAAGCCGGGAAGGTCGGCGTTCTGGCCGACCAAGGGGGAGCCGTCGGCGGTCGCCTCCGGCAGGACGGCGAAGGTCGTGCACTCATCGCCCGTCTCGGGCGGCCGCGGGGTGACGACGGCCAGCTCGGCCCGGAGCTGGAGGAGGTAGGCGGACGGCAGGTCGAGCCCGGCGCCTTCGGCCACGCCCTGGATCTCCTCGTCGAGGAACGGAGCGTGCTCGACGACGAAGCGCCGGTAGCCGAGCGCGGCCTCGAGCGCGCGCTGCGACCTGATCGCATGGCGTTGGGCGAGCCGCGAGAGCGCGAAGTCGAGGTGGCGGTGGATCGCGCCGGCGCAGGCTTCGCCGAAGTCGCGGCCGATCCGGCGGTGGGAGCCGGCGAAGCGGTAGACGGGGAAGCTGGCGTCCGTCACGGGGATCTCCGCGGCCGAAACCGAGCCGTAAGGGGTGGCGAGACCTTAGCATGGCCCTAAATGTCTGTCAATGCATACAATGAGGAACGAAGGCCGACGGCGCAACGTCGGCGGCCGAGAGTGGGGCGGAGGACAACATGGGCGGGGAAGGCTCGGGGGTCGCGACTCCGGAAGCGAAACTCTCCGGTTTGCGCGAGCTTCGGGAGAAGCATGAGCATCGCGGAGGAACCGTCGACGCCGCCTACTGGGCGATCCGCGACGCGCTGCGGACGGGGGTGATCACACCAGGCGATCGGCTGATCGAGCTCGACCTGGCGGCGGCGCTGGGCATGAGCCGCACCCCGATCCGGGAGGCGCTGCGCCGTCTTGAGGTCGAGCGCCTGATCGAGAACGGACCGCGGCGCGGTTTCGTGGTGCCGACGGCGACCATCGAGGATTTGGTCGAGATCTTCGAGATTCGGGAGGTGCTGGAAGGGCTGGCGGCGCGACGAGCGGCGCAGCGGATGGGGCCGGCCGAAGTGGCGGCTTTGGCCGAGGCGGTCGGGCGGATGGAGCAGGCCCTCGACGCCGACGACCTGACGGGTCTCTCCGAGGCGAGCGCACGGTTCCACCGGCTCCTCCGATCCGGCTCGAAGCACGGCCGGCTGCCGGCCCTGATCGCGCTGCTCGGAGACTCCTACCGCTCGCTCGGGGCGTTGGAACTGGCGCCGGAGCGGGTCGACGCGGCGGTCGCCGAGCACCGGGCGATCGTCGCCGCGATCAGCGGCCACGACGGGGAGGCGGCGGAGAGGTTGACCCGCGAGCACGCCAGGCACGCACTCCAGGCCCAGATCCTGGCTCACCAGTACGGGGATGAGGGGGCGGACTAGCGGCGAGACCGCCGGTCACTCCGGTCCTCGGGCGCGGGCCGCCGCGGCGGTCGGCGAAGTGGGGTGGCCATCAGCCGGGGGAACCGCCGTTGCGGCCCCAGCCGCGGTGGACGGGCGCGGCGACGCCGAGGGTGTCGGCCACGACCTCGAACAGGTGGGTGTTCTCGAAGACGCCGTCGAGGCGCTCGGCGCCGGGGCCGATCGCGGTGACGGGGACAGCGGACGCCGTGTGCCCGGTCGTCGCCCAACCCATGACGAAACCTTGGTCGGTGCCGAGCACGGGGAAGGGGCCGTCTTCTCCGGCTAGGGCGGCGTCGAGCAGCCCGCCGCCCGGCTCGTAGGGGTAGGGCGGGTCGTCGGAGCCGGCGATCGCCAGGCCGCCGCACTCGTGGTCGGCGGTCACGGCGACCAGCGTCTCGCCGGCTTCGGCGGCGTGCTCGAGCGCGACCTGGACCGCAAGATCGAGCTCGAGCACCCCCTTCAGGGTCAGGGCCGCGTTGTTGCGGTGGGCCATCCGGTCGATCGCCGATTCCTCGACCATCAAGAAGAACCCCGCCGGATTGCGGGCGAGGACGCGGATCGCGGCGCTGGTCATCTCGGCCAAAGTGACCGGCGGGTCGTAGGCGTCCCCTTCTCCCTCCGGCCGCTGGCGGAAGAGCTCCTGGTTGGCGAAGAGGCCGAGCAGCCGGTCAAGCCGCGACTCGCGGGCGGCCTCGGCCAGCTCGGGGCCGGTCGTGACGAAGGCGTAACCCAGATCGCCAGCCCGCTGAATGAGGTCGCCGCTCGCCCCCCGGCTGCGCTCGGCCGCGGCGCCGGGGGCGTCCGGGTCGATCGGGAAGAGGGGGGGCGCCCCAACCGGCAACCAGTGGGCGGCGCCGCCGCCGAGGATCACGTCGACCCCGCTCTCCTCGAGGTACTGGCGGGCGATCTCGCTCTGGTCGGAGCGGTGCGGCACGTGGGCGGCGAAGGCGGCCGGCGTGGCGTCGGTGATCTGGCAGGTGGTGACCAGACCGACCGACTTGCCGGCGCGCTTGGCGAGCTCGAGCACGGTGGGGCGGGGGCGGCCGTCGAGATCGATCGCGATCGCGCCGTTGCTGGTCTTGACGCCGGTGGCGAGGGCGGTCGCGGCGGCGGCCGAGTCGGTGACGAAGAGGGCCGGGTCGGCGGAGAGGGTGTTCAGGACGCCGGCGTGCGGCAAGCGGTCCATCGCCATGCGGCCGCCGCGGCCGGCGCTCAGCAGTTGACCGGCCAACCGGTGGGCCTGGCCCATCCCGTCCCCGATCAGCAGGATCGCGCTGCGCGCTTCCGCCCGTGGGGCGACCGCGCTCCTGGTCGCCGTCGCCTCCCGCGCGGTCATCCCCTCGCCTCCCTCCGCCGCCACGCCCGAACGGAACCCGACGCCGCCATCCGGGCGAGGGCGACCGCGGCGCCGCCCCCGATCCCCGGCCGCCGTCCGTGGCCGCAAGTATGCACGCCCGGTGCCCGTCGTTCCCATCCACTCGCCCGGCGCGACGCGGCCCCCGCGCCGGGCGGGGGCGGGGGCCGCGG
>JBBSNJ010000586.1:0-2989 GCA_038232775.1 Thermomicrobiales bacterium | reverse complement strand
GCGCGGGCGGGCGCGGTGCGGGACCGGGCCAACCGGTCGACGCCGGCTTCCTCCTCCTCGGTGAGCGGGCGCAGCGCCAGGAACGTCGGCACGGGGCACCTCCTTCGCGCCCCCCTATCCTACGGCACACTTGCCGGACGCACCACTTAGGCGCTATCCGGAAAGTGGCGGACGATGGTCGCCTGGGCGGATCGACACCCCGCTTCCCGGGCCGGCGGCGCCGGCAGCCAAGGACGACCCGACGCTGTGGCGGGTCGACGGCGACCTGGGGGCGCTGCTGGCGCCGGTCCTGCGCCGCCGGAAGGCCCGCGAGAAGCCCGGCCGGCCGAGGCGCGACGACCGGGCGATCTTCGACGGGCTGGTCTGGCTGGCCCGCACCGGCGGCCAGTGGTCGCCGCTGCCCCGGGGAGTTCGGCCCCAAGTCGACGGTGCACGAGCGCTTCTCGGAGTGGGTGGCGAGCGGGGCGCTGGCCCGGGCCCGGGCGGTGCTGCTGGGCGAGTACGACGGCGCGGTCGGGCTGGACTGGGAGTGGCAGGCGGCCGACGGGTGCATCGTCCGCGCCCCGTTCGGCCGAAGGGGGGCGCCGGCGAGGCGGAGGCCACGGGCCGCCACCCGACCGACCGCGGCAAGCCCGGCACCAAGCGCCACCTGCTGACCGAGGCGAGGGGCGTCCCGGTGGCGGTCGTCGCCACCGGGGCCAACCGCACCGACATGACGGCGCTGGGAGACCTGCTGGACGCGGCGGTCGTCGAGCCGGCGCCGGGCGGGCCGCCGCAGCTGGCGCTCGACCGGGGGTACGATGACGACCAGTGCCGGGCCGAGGCGGCCACCAGGGGCGACACGCCCCACACCCCGCCCAAGGCGAGCGCCGAGCGCCCGCCGCCGCCGCCCGGCCACCCCGACCGCCACCCGCCGCGGCGGTGGGTGGTCGAGGCCGCCCCCAGCTGATTCGACCGCATCCGGCGGCTGCTGACCCGCTGGGAGAAGAAGGCGAGCCACTACCTCGGCTTCGTCCAACTCGCCGCCGTGCTCATCGTCTCCCGGAAGGTCCGCCACGCGCGCTCACTTTCCGGATAGCGTGTTAGTGGTCGAGGCTGGCGGCGTTCCGCGTTGCCCTGGCATTCCCGGACTCGGCCGCGCCCCGGCGCCAGAGAGACCAACCGCCGAGCAGCATCGCCGCCCCCCAGGCGATGAAGGCGAGATCCCACCAGAGCCACTGGTCGCGCGGCACCGTCTCGTTGACGTGGTGGACACCGAGGATCTGGTGGTCGACGAGGCCCTCGACCAGGTTGAACAGGCCCCAGCCGATGAGCAGCAGACCGACGAAGGCGCGCGTCGACCAGGGGCCGCTCGGGAGCTGGAGTGCCGCCCAGAGGAGGGCGAGGCCGGCGAGTGTGAAGAGGTAGGTCGCGGCGTGGAAGAGTCCGTCGCCGACGGTGTTGGCTTCCAGGCCGGGGACCGTCGTCGGCGGAAATCGATCGACGTTACTGACCATGTGGTGCCACTGCAGGATTTGGTGGAGCACGATGCCGTCGAAGAAGCCGCCCACGCCCAGGCCGAGGAGCACGCCGGCGGCGGCCAACCGCGATCGCTGCTCCCGGATCCCCATCGCTCTGCCCCCTCCTCGCTCGCCCGGACCGCGCCGGGCTGGATTCGGGCACGGTGCAGGACGGGTGCCGCCGGCCCCTTCGCCGGGAACCGAACCCGGCGCGCCTACCCGATCGCTGCCGTCGGCCGCGGTGCGGGCGCGATCGTGCCGCCGAGCGGCGGGACGATCGCAGGGGCGGGCTGAGGCGGGACGAGACTCCCGGCGCGGACGGCGCCGGTGGTCCCTGCCCCGCGCAGCAGGAGAGGGAGAGCGGCGCCCAACGGTTCGCGGACGCCCGGCCGGCGCTGTCCGAGCCAGGAACTGTTGCCGCGGACGTTCCTGGAGCGGGTAGACTCCCCGATCGTGGTTTGCGCTGCTGTCGGAGCCCGGGGCGGTCGATGGTCCGGGGATGTGGCGGGGAGGCGGAGTGCCGGCGGAGGTTCGACGGGAAGCGTTGGACGACCCGGCTGCGGCCTATCAGGCGCCCGGGTCGAGCGAGCGCTCCGGCGTCGCGCTCTGCCTCTCGGGGGGAGGCTTCCGGGCCGCCCTCTTCCATCTGGGGGCCGCGCGGCGCCTGAACGAGGTCGGAATCCTGTCGCGGGTCGACACCGTCTCGGGCGTCTCCGGCGGCAGCATCCTCGCCGCCCACCTCGCCGAGCGGATTCGCCGCTGGCCGGAGAAGGGGGAGGTGATCCCGGACTGGTCGGAGCAGGTCGCCGTTCCGTTCCGGTCGCTGACCAGCCGGAACCTTGGGACCGGACCGATGCTGCGGCGGTTGGCGCCGTGGAATTGGGACGACCCGAGCACGGCCAGCCGGGCGCTCGCCCGGAGCCTCCAGCGCAAGCTGACCGGCCTCCGACTGGGGGACCTCTCGGAGCGGCCCCGCTTCGTCTTCTGCGCCACCGACATGGTCCACGGCCGCTTCTGGATCTTCGAGAAGCGGGGTGTGGGCCGGCCCGACGACGAGCTGACACCCCGACCGAAGTGGCCGGTGGCGCGGGCGATCGCGGCCTCGGCCTGTTTCCCGCCCGTCTTCGCGCCGCTGCGGGTCGGCCTCAAGTTGGACACCAACGGGGGTGCGGGGGACCTGCCGGAGTCGGCGACCGCGCCAGCCGAGCGGACCCATCTGACCGACGGCGGGACCTATGACAACACGGGGATCGAGGCGGTCTGGGACGACCACGCCACGATCTTGGTCTCCGACGGCGGCGGCGTCTTCGACGCCCGCTGGCGGAACTTCTGGCTCTGGCGGCTGCGCCCCTACCAGTCGATCACCAGCGCCCTGGTGCGGGTGCTGCAGCAGCGCTGGCTGTTCGCCTCGTTCGCGGGCGGACTGCTCGACGGGGCGATCTGGGGGATCGACGAGCCGGAGTGGGACCGGCGAGGGGTGGCCGTGCCGG
>JBBSNJ010000585.1:0-2993 GCA_038232775.1 Thermomicrobiales bacterium | reverse complement strand
AGCGCCCGCTCGCGGCCGCCGATCGCGGGCAGCCGCGGCAGCTCGACCCGCTCGGTGATGAGCGATGCGGCAACCGAGGCCGCCGCCGCCAGCGCGCAGACGCCGATCGAAATCCAGAGCATCTGGTCCCCCTGGGCGAAGCCCGCCGCATCGGTGAGGCCGTCGGTGAACGCGGGGCGGGCGGCGGCCGTGGCAACCAGGATGGCGCCGCCGCCGGTGGCGATCCCCAGCGGCGCCAGCAGGGCCCCGCGGCCCGGGGAGAGGAGAACGAGGACGACCACCGCCAGGCCCATCGCAACCGCGCCCCCGCGGGAGATGGTCAGATACATCGCCAGCACCAGCAAGGGCAGGCCGGCGCTCGCCAGCGCCCGCCACCACCGGTTCGGGGCGCGGGCGGCGAACAGGAGCGTCAACGGCATCGCCATCGCCAGCAGGCTCGCCAGGCCGTTCCAGGAGTTGACCGGAAAGTTGAGCCGCGCCCGGGCGGCGCCCACCAGGGAGATCGTCTCGTTCTCCGGCAGCCAGTTCGGCTCCATCCGCTGCAGTAGGGCGAGGACGCAGATGCCGCCGAGGGCGAGGGCGACGCCGGCGAGGATCGGCCGCAGCCCGCCGTAGCGGCGCAGCATCAGGGCCACCAGCAGCAGGGCAAGGTAAGTGGCGGCACGGGCGGCCTCCTGGGCGCTGCGGTCGGCGCTCTCGCTCCAGATCATGCTGAGCGCGGTCCAGAGGGCAAAGCCGGCGAGCGCGAGCCCGACCCACTTCGCTGGCCGCGGCATCCCGGCGAGGCTGAGTGCCCCGATCCCGGCTCCCAGTAGCAGCACCCACCAGGCCGCGATCCCGACCCTGCCGTAGACGATCGGGTCGAAGCCGCCTCCCTCCCAGCCGAGGTAGGCGATCAGGCCAAAGGAGATCGCGCCGACGGCCCAGCGGGTCGCGGTGGAGGGACGGTCGGGCCTGGCCGGGGGGCTCGCTCCGGCGCTATCCCGGGTATCGGGACTGGGGGAGATTCTCTCTTGCACTTTGCTCATGATCCGCTAACATTGTTGCCGTGGCGCAGGCGGGACACCTTAGCCGCAACTTTCTTCACCCCTACCCTGTTGGTACTTGAGATGATTCGCATGCCAAAGCCCCGACACCTGCTTAGCGTCGCCGTTGCGGCGGCGCTGGTGGTGCCCGCGGGCGCCGCCGCCCAGGGCGTCACGAGCGAGAACGCGGGCGGCAGCCAGTACGCGCCGACCAGACCTTCGGTGGAGGGTCCCCAGAAGGAGCCCCAGCCGACGACCTCGCCCAAGTCCGGCGGCGGTGACGGCGATTCCTCGGTCGCTCCGCCACCCAGCCCGCAGTCCTCCCAGCCGACGGCTCCGGCACCCTCGACTTCCGGCACCACCGAAACCGCACCCCCGACCGAGGGCGTGACCCCCACCGGGCCGACCGCGTCCGAGCTCGAGGCTCAGCGCGAGCGCCGGCAGGCGAGGCAGCGCAAGCTGGTCGCCGAGCGCCGGCAGGAGCGCGCCGACCAGCGTCGCCAGGAGGCAGCCAAGGAGCGCCGCCAGGCCGAGCAGGAGGCCAATCGCTCGAAAGCTCAGGCGGCGAGCGTGCCGACGACCGGGGACGACCGGATCGGACCGGTCTTTCCGATCCTGCTCGGAGTCGCCCTGGTTGGATCACTTGCCCTGATCGTTCGCCGCCGGGGTGGACTCGGTGGCAGCGAGCCCGACGAGCGGCCCGATCGTCGCTGACCGCAACCTCCGCCGCCCAACACTGTTCTATGACTTCGACGGCCCGAGCGCCGTCCAACCGACCTCGACCGTCCAGCTGAGAAGGAGAAACCACCAGATCATGAACCGTCCGCTGACCTCGCTCATCGCCTTCTGCGGTGCCCTCCTCTGCGTCGCCGCCCTCGCCTCCCCCGCCAGCGCGGCGCGCGATCTGCAGGTCGGCTTCGCCGACGATCAGTTCGGCGACGATTTGCTGACCAACACCAAATCCTCGGTCCGGGACGAGTGGTTCGATCGTCTCGAGGACACCAACGCCGGCCTGGTCCGGATCAACGTGTACTGGAACCAGACCGCTCCCCTCGAGCCCGCAGACCCGACCAACCCGGCCGATCCCGGCTACGACTGGAGCATCACCGACGGGGCCGTCAAGGACGCCGAGGATCGTGGCCTAGATGTGCTCTTGACCGTCCTCGGCGCGCCCCGCTGGGGCGAGGGGCCCAACCGCGAGGCCGAGTTCCGGGTAGGTAGCTGGAAGCCCGACGCCGACAAGTACGGCGATTTCGCCCGAGCCCTCGCCACCCGTTACTCCGGCAGTTACTCCGATGCGACCAGCGGCGGGGTCCTTCCGGAGGTCCACAACTTCGAAGCCTGGAACGAGCCGAACCTCCCCAACTACATCTCGCCTCAGTGGGAGGGCAAGAAGCCCGTCTCCCCCGATATCTATCGGGATCTCCTCAACGCCTTCTACGACGGCGTCCACGAGGTCAACCCTCAGAGCGTCGTCATCGGTGGCGGCACCTCTCCATTCGGAGACGAGCCGGGCGGCAAGCGGATGCGGCCCTACTACTTCTGGCGCCAAGTGCTCTGCCTCAAAAACAATCTGAAGAAGAACAAGAAATGCGCCAAGAACGAGGAGCCTGCGCAGATGGATCGCTTCGGCCACCACCCGATCAATGCGGTCGCAGGCGATGGTCCGACGACCAAGCCGCTCGATGGTGACGACGGCGTTCCCGCCAACTTCAAGGATCTGACCAAGATCGTCCGCAAGGCGGAGAAGGCCGGCACGGTCAAGCCCCCGGGCAAGCGCGCCGGCTGGGCGACCGAGACCTGGTACGAGTCGAATCCGCCAGAGAAGAAGGCCGTCTCGCTGAAGAAGCAGGCGCAGTTCCAGCAGGAGGTCCAGTACGTCCTCTGGAAGGGCGGCGCCGAGACGGTGATCTTCCTCCAGCTCCGCGACAGCCCGTACAAGCCCGAAGACCCGGCGCTGATCGGTTT
>JBBSNJ010000584.1:0-2996 GCA_038232775.1 Thermomicrobiales bacterium | reverse complement strand
GAACGCGAGGGGTCCGCGGTCGGTCCGGACCGGTAATCTCCGCCAGCGGGATGCTGGCCGTCCGGCGCGCGTTGCCCTTGCTGGTCGCGGGCATCCTGCTGCTCCTGGGCTATCTCCACTACGCGCCGGGGACCGCCTACAGCCTGTCGGCCGACCACTACCGGGCCTACGCCTTCCCCGCCTTCCGCTACTCCGATCTGATCTGGCTCTATCTGCGGGACGGGCTGGCCGACCGCCCGATCCCCTACCTCGACTACCCGCTAGAATACCCGCCGCTGACGGGGTTACTCTCCTACGCGCTCTCGTGGGCGCCCGATTTGCCGACGAACTACCTCTGGTCGTACGCGCTGCTGGCGCTCTGCGGGCTGGGGACGGTGGCGGCGCTGCGGTCGATATCGGGCGCGAACCCGTGGGTCTACGCCGCGGCCCCAGCGCTCGCCTTCTACACCGGCCACCAGTGGGACCCGTCGGCGGTCTTCGCCACCGCCCTCGGGCTGCTGGCCCTTTCCCGCGGGCGCGACCGGTGGGGGGCGCTCGCGCTGGCCGCAGCCGTCTCCTTGAAGCTCTTCCCGCTGGCGTTCGTGGCGGCGGCGATCATCGACCGGGTGCGGCAACGGCGGTTCCGGGCGGCGGCCGAGATCGGCCTGATCTTCGGCGGGGCGACGGCGGCGATCAACCTGCCGGTGGCCCTGGCCGACTTCGACGGCTGGTCGTTCTTCTATCGCTGGAATCGGGACCGCCTGGCCGACTCCGGGGTCTGGGTCCTCTTCCGGGGGGTGCCGACCGAGGAGCTGACCCGCTGGAGCGGGGCGGCGGCGGTCGCAGGGGGGCTGGCGATCACGGCGCTGGCGATCGGTGTCGGCTGGCGCCGCCGGCTGCCGCCGGCGGCGAGCGGGAGCCTGCTGCTGCCACTGGGCGCGACCTTTCTGCTCTGGTGGCTCTTCGTCAACAAGACGTTCACGACCCACTTGGTGCTCTGGGTCTTCCTGGCGCTGGCGCTGATCCGTCCCGCCTGGTGGCTCTGGCTGACAGTCGTCGGCACCGATCTGATCGGGTTCCAAATCGGGAACTACCTGAACCTCTACAACATTCCCGACTTCCGGCACGCGCCGCTGATCCGGTCAGCGGTCGAGAACATCTACGATCCGCTCCAAGTCGGGCGGTCGCTGGTGCTGCTGGCGGCAGTCGGTTGGGGGGTGCGGGTGCTGTGGCGGCGGCGAGCGGCGGAGGCTCAGGCGGCCAGGCGGTACCGATCGAACGGGTCGGTCGAGATCGACCACGCCCCGCCCGGCGACGTCTCCCACGCTCTGGGCGCGGCTCCGGCCCCCGCGCCGAGGCGACGAGGCTGGGCAACGCCCGCGGTTCGGATCGATTGGCGCCGGTTGGTCGCCCCCGGTCTGGCCTTGGCCGGGTTCGTCGCCGCCACAATGGCGCTGACCTGGCCGTACGCGCTGCATCTGCGAGACGGCACCCTGGTCGGGTTCGACCCGCTGCTGCAGATCTGGCTCTCGGAGTGGATCCAGCACGCGCTGGCGACCGACCCCCTGCGGCTCTACGAGGGGAACATCTTCTACCCCTTCAGCCAGACGCTGGCCTACACCGACGCCAACCTGCCGGGGGCGCTGCTGGCCTGGCCGGTCGCGCTGGCGACGGGAGACCCACTGCTGACCAACTCGCTGCTGACGCTGGCGACCTTCCCGCTGGCGGCCGGCGGGATGTACGCGCTGGTCGGCCACCTCTCGGGGAGCCGGGGGGCCGGCTTCGTCGCCGGACTGGCCTACGCCTTCTTGCCGTTCCGGCTGGTCCACCTCTGGCACCTCAACTGGCTGGAGGGGGCTGCCTGGCTGCCTTGGCTGGTGCTGGTGCTGCTGAAGCTGCTGGAGCGGCCGACGCGGCGGAGGGCGCTGCTGCTCGGGGGACTGGTCGCCGCTCAGACACTGACGAGCTTCTACTTCGCGCTCCAGGTCGGGGTCATGTTCTGCTTGATCGTCCTGGCCCGGCTGCTGACTGCCGGCTGGGGCTGGCGCGGGGGCGGGATCGGGCGGCGGCTCGGCGCGCTGGCGCTGGCGGCGGTGTTCGCCGGCGCGGTGGCGGTGCCGTTCTTCCTCCCCTACCTGCGGGTGCGCGCCGAGCAGGGGCTCGAGCGGTCGCTCGAGGACGCGGAGACGTACAAGGCGCGGGCCGAGTCCTACTTGACGCTGGCGCCGTGGGACGAGCCGGGTCCGCTGGCGGCGCTGCTCGGGGCGCGGCCGGGGGCGAACGAGTCGCTAGCCGAGGTCGGCCAGGCGCCGCACGCCGACGGGCACCGCCACGCCGAGGTCGTGATCGAGGACGCGCTGTTTCCGGGGTCGCTGGCGCTGCTCGGGGCGGTGGGAGCACTCGTGGTCGCGATCGTCCGGATCGTAGCCGCGGCGCCGGGGAGACGTCGCGCGAGAGGCGGCGGGGGCGACCTGGTCCCCTCGTCGTCCACCATGGCAGCGGCGGCAACCGCTGCCGGGATCGGGACGGGCTGGCGGAGCCGTCGCGCGGCGCCGCTGGTGCTGGCGCTGGGGGCGACGACGGGGGCGGCCGGTCTGCTCTCGCTCGGACCATCCTGGGGGCCGGGGGACGGGAGCGGCCCGGCCCTGCCCTACCGGTGGCTGTTCGACCACGCGCCGTTCTTCACCGCGATGCGCGTGCCAGCCCGGCTCGGCGGCGTCGTCGGCTTCGCGCCGGCGGCGATGGCCGGAGTCGGGGCGGCCTGGGCTTGGCGCTGGCTGCGAGGACGCCTGCGGGGGCGGCTGCGCGGCGGTGCCGGGCGGGAGCGGTGGGTCGGGGTCGGGCTGGCCGGGCTGGCGTCGCTGCTGGTCCTGGGCGACCTGGCGGCGTTGCCGGTACCGTTGGAAACGGTCGATCGGGGAGCGGCCGCCGCCGCGCCCTACGAGTGGTTGGCCGAGCAGCCGGACGACGGAGCGGTGATGGAGTTCCCGGCCCAAAACGTCTTCACCGATCCGGCG
>JBBSNJ010000583.1:0-3000 GCA_038232775.1 Thermomicrobiales bacterium | reverse complement strand
TCCGGGGGCGGCAGGGCGACGGTGATCGAGCAACGGGCCATGTTCCCGGCAGCCTCATCCTGTCGCCAGACGCCTGACGCCAGACGCCAGACGCCAGACGCCTGACGCCAGACGCTTTTTACAGAATCCGGGTGATCAGTGTCGTTTGCCGGAGAGCGGCTTTCACCCCCGACCCCCTTGCCAACAGTCCCGTGCGCGGGAGAGGGGAGCTTGCCCCGCTCCCTATCGCGGAACGGTTCAACCGAAGTTCATATCAGGTGACCAGAGCGGGCGCCGCGCCCAAGGTTTGGTCGGCGTCCCGCCACGCCGATCCGGTCGGGGGGACGGCGTACGACGAGCTGGGGAAGCGGGTCGCCGGTGCCCCCCTTCCCGCATCGTCCACCGGCGGTTGCCTAACGACGGAGGGCGGGGAGAGCGGGCCGCGGGGCGCGAGCCACCGTCCCGGCCCCGCGTTCGCCGGGACTCCGGCTCGGTCGTCGGCTCCGGCGCGGGGACGACGGTCCGGGCGACGGCGGCCGGCGGGCGCCCTCGCGGTGGGGCGGGAGAGCGAGCACCGCCGCCCGCGGACACGGCGGGACCCCGGTCTGGACGACCGGGGTCTCGCCGTCTTGGACGAACTCGGGGGGATGACGTCACGGTCGGGACGACGGCGTCGACCATCGTCCCGCGGCGCCGGCGCCGGCCTCGCTCCCGTGGCGCGGGGAGGCTGGTCGCGAGACCTCGGGGAGGGACCGCGCCGGTGCCGGGTGCCTCACCGTCAAGGACGGGAGCTTCGCCGCGCCGGGACCACGGCCGCATTCTTGGCACGCGGCGTTCGGCCCTCCGCGCTCGGCGCTCGCCTAAGCCGCGAGGGCGACGGTCGGCTCCTGGTCGACGCCGACGTAGAACGTCCAGCGGGGGACGTAGGCGGCGGCGCGGATCGGCAGGTCGGGGACCTTGGCGTCCCCGGCCAGCTCGGCGGCCTCGGCCGGGCTCGTCAGGCAGGCGGTCGGGGCGGCGCCGAACTTCTCGACGTAGCGCTCGATCGCCTCGGCCAGCTTGCGGCGGGCGGGTTTCTTCTTGTCGGGGTCGTACCAACCGAGGAACATGGCTCCCTCCTGCGACGCCGGCGCCGACCCCGGCGGAGCGGCCCACCGGGGCTTGCCCGTGGGACACAGCATATCAGAACACAAGTTCTCTTTCAAGCCCTTGTGACTCGTGAGGGCGCGTTCGTACGCGGGCTTGCGTGATGGCCTCGGGACTAGACAGCGGGGGGCGGGAGCCCTATCATGTGGACAAGGGTGGGGAAAAGTGGGGACAAGTGGTGCCCCCGGTGGATAAGTGGTCCGCTCCCCTCGCCTCCGGATCGGGTCCGCGCCCGTCGCTCAGGTCGCCCCCAAGGCAGCAGGCTGCGATGTTCCTCGGGCGGTACGCCCACGCGCTCGATGCCAAGGGGAGGTTGGCCGTCCCGGCCCGCTTCCGCGAGGCGCTGGGCGAGGGGCTGGTGCTGACCCGCGGCATCGACCGCTGCCTGTCGCTCTACCCGATGGCCGCCTGGCGACCGCTGGCCGAGAAGGTCAGCGCCCTTCCGATCACTGACCCGGATGCCCGCAACTTCCGGCGGATGGTCTTCGCCGAGGCGAGCGATCTGGAGCTCGACAGCCAAGGCCGGATCTTGGTCCCGCCCGAGCTGCGCCGCTACGCCGGCTTGGAGCGGGAGGCCCTGATCGTCGGCATGGACACCGCGGTCGAGATCTGGAGCCCGGAGCGGTGGCAGGCGGTCGAGGCGGTGATGGAGGCGGACGGGGCCGCGATCGCCCAACGGCTGGCGACCATGATTTGAGTGGGCAGTAGGCAGTAGGCAGTGGGCAGGCGTTAGGGGGTTCGGGGGTGGCCGAGGGTTGGATGCCCGCAGGGGAGCGGTGCCCCGTGGTGATGGTTCGGGCGGTCCTGCCGGGCCTGCACCCGGCGGGCGGTCCGTAGCATACTCACCGCGACGAACGGTCGACCGGCCGCGCCGGCCCCCCAGGGATTCTGCCGGATGGACACCAGCACCGCCACGATGACCCCGCTGGTCGGGCCGGCGGCGCTCTCTCCGGTCGCCCCCGGCGGTGGGCATCGCCCCGTCCTGCTCGACGAGGCGATCGCGCTGCTCGCCCCCCGCTCGGGCGCTCGCTACCTCGACGGCACCTTCGGCGGCGGCGGCCACGCGCGGGCGATCCTCGCCGCCTCGGCCCCCGACGGGGTCGTGCTGGCGCTCGACGCCGACCCGGCGGCCGTGGCGCGGGGGCGGGCAGCGGCGAGGGAGCCGGGGGTTGGCGGGCGGCTGCGGATGGTCCAAGCGAACTTCGCCGAGCTGGCGGCGGTGGCGCGGGGCGAGGGGATGACCCCGCTCGACGGCGTGCTGCTCGATCTCGGCCTCTCCTCCTTCCAACTCGACGACCCGGCGCGCGGCTTCGCCTTCCGGTTCGAAGGACCGCTCGACATGCGGTTCGATCCCGGCCAGGGGCGCTCGGCCGCGGAGCTGGTCAATGAGCTGCCGGTCGACGAGCTGGCCGACCTCCTCTGGCGCTTCGGCGAAGAGCCGCGCTCGCGCCCGATCGCCCGCGCCATCGGCCGAGAGCGGGAACGCGCCCCGATCACCTCCACCGCCCGCCTGGCGGCGATCGTCGCGGCGGCGGTCGGTGGGCGGCGGGGGCGCGACACTCACCCCGCCACCCGGACGTTCCAGGCGCTGCGGATCGCGGTCAACGACGAGCTGGCGGCGCTGGAGCGCGCCCTGGCCGGCGCGGTCGAGGTGCTTGCGCCGGGGGGGAGGCTGGCAGTGATCGCCTTCCATTCGCTCGAGGACCGGATCGTCAAGCGGTTCCTGGAGCGGGAGAGCGCCGCTTGCCTCTGCCCGCCCCAGGTGCCGATCTGCGTCTGCGATCACGAGCCGCGCCTGGCCCGGTTGACCCGGCGGGCGGTCAAGCCCGCGCCGGCCGAGATCGCCGCCAATCCGCGCAGCCGCAGCGCCGTGCT
>JBBSNJ010000582.1:0-3006 GCA_038232775.1 Thermomicrobiales bacterium | reverse complement strand
GGCGAGGATGTCGTTGTTGATCATCGCCGCTTCGTAGGAGATCTGGGGCTGGAAGGCGACGAAGGTCGGCACCGTGATCGCCAGAAACGCGTCGCCGGGAAAGAGGGTCCGGGCGAGCAGTGCGGCGAGGACCACGGTCGCGAGACCGAACGGGACGGCCGCCAACCGGAGCAGGTCGTGCCGCGCCTCCAAGGACCAGGACGCGCTCAGCCAGTAGAGCGGCGTCATCAGCGCGTAGTAGAGAGGCGGGTGGTTGGCGGTGTATTGGTAGCCCGCCGGGAAGTACTGGCCGAGATAGGTGACCGCGTAGATCGGGGTTTGGTCGAAGCGCGGATCGCCACAGCCGGTCCAGTAGAGCACGTAGTCGCAGTATCGCCAGAGCTCGGCCGGGAGGGCGTCGAAGAGCGGCTGGCCGCCGGGCCGGGCCGCCTCCCGCCAGGCATCGAGGTCGGGGAGGACAGGAATGTGGCCCTCGGTGGCGAGGGTACGCAGATAGCTGAAGTGGGCGACTTCGTCGTGGCCGCTGAAGCGGGGGAAGGCGACGACGAAGAAGATCTGCTTGACGAGGTAGAGACCGAAGAGGACGAGGAGGAAGCGGTCGACCGCCGACGCGGTTCGCCAGGTCCCCCACCTCAGATGCACCCGAGCGAACGGCACGCGCGCCATCGGGCGCGCGGCGGGGAGCGAGTCGGTGAGCTCAGCCGCCATCGGCTCCTCCAGGGCAGGCGTCGAGAGCGGGCCGCGCCGGTGGCGAGCCCTAGCGGGCGGCGGCGGCGGCCTCGGGCGCGGCGACGCGCTTGATCTCGTGGTACTCCTCGTCGGCGTTGACGCGGTCGAGGTCGTGCCGCTCGCCGAGGATGTTCTTGGCGGCGAGGAGACCGGTCTCGATCGAGTGGTCGGTGTTGTTGTAGCGGAATGAACCGCCGCGACCGATGTATTGCAGATTCTCGAACTGGGCGATGTAGGACTTGAGCTTGTCCAGCGGCCCTTCGTAGCCGATCACGTACGAAGGGTAGGCGCGGGGGGCGCGGAGAGCGAAGCCGCCGATCACCTCGTCGCGCTCGATGAAGCCCATGTCCTCGACCAGGTGCTTGACCGTCTGTTCGACGAGCTGCTCGTCGGTCCTGCCCCAAATCTCGTCGCCGCGGGAGCAGAAATACTCGACCACGAGCGACGTGTAGTCGTCGCTCGGGACCATCGCCGGCGACCAGTTCTTTGGCTCGTGGAAGCGCCCGAAGAGGATGTTGCGGTCGTGGACGTAGAGCCAGGTGTCGCGGGTCACCCTCGGCTTCTTGATCATCAAGTTGACCGTGATGATGTCCCGGAAGACCAGCGACTTGGCGGCCTCGACAATGTCGGCCGGAGCGGCGGGCTCCATCATCTGGGCGAGGAGGGTGAGGGGCACCGAGGAGATGAAGTGTTCTCCCTCGACCCGCCGCTTGACCCCGTCCTCGTCGACGGTGACGGCGCTTATCCGTTTGCCGTCGTGGTGGACGCGGTCGATCCCGGCCCCGAGTCGGATCTGATTCCCCTTGGCGGTGATCACGTCGGCCATCCGCTCCGAGAAGCGGCCGAACCCGTTCCGCGGGTACATGAACTCGTCGATCAGGCTGACCACCTTCCCCTTCGAGGGGATGACCGCGTCCTTGACCGCGGTCACGATCGACATCCCCTTCGAGCGCTGGGAGACCCAGTCGCCGCTCATCTGGTCGCAGGGGAGACCCCAGACCTTCTCCGAGTAGCGCTGGAAGAAGAGCTTGTAGAGGGTGCGCCCGAACTGGTCGATGTAGGCGTCTTCCATTGAGACGATCGGCTTCGTCCGGACCTTCTTCTCCGCCACGGTGCGGCCATAGTCGGCCATCGCGCGGGCGCTCATGACGGGGCCGACGGCCTTGAGGGCGTTGGAGATCTTGAGCGGGTAATCGACGAACTTGCCGTCGAAGTAGATGCGGCTGATCCGGTTGACCCAGAGCAGTTCTTCGGCGATCACCTCGCGGAACAACTCGTTCAACTCGTCGTTCTTGGTGAACCAGCGGTGGCCGCCAATGTCGAACTTGAATTCGCCGTGGTCGGTCTGCTTGGTGATCGTCCGGGCCAGGCCGCCGACGAAGGGAGCCTTCTCGAACACGATCGCGGGAAGCCCCGCCTTGCTCAAGACGTAGGCGGAGCAGAGACCGGCCGGGCCGGCGCCCATGATTACGGTCTGACCGGAGGAGCGGGAGGGCGAGGGGGAAGCGCTCGAACCGAGATCGGGGGAGAAGCCGGCGGCGGCGCCGTTGCCCTCGGTCTGATGGCCGTTGCGGGGAGCCTGCATCGTGATCGGTCCCTTCCCTGTCCTGGGCGAAGGTCGTGGGCCGTTGGGAGCCCGGTGCCGCGGCCGACCACCGAGCCGAGCCGGGCTGCCGTCGGTATCGTTGGGCGCGGCGCCACGCACGGACGAGTCCGCGGGGCAACTACGCCAGGAGTGTATACCACCGCACCGGCGAATCCGCCCAGACCCCCGCCGCCGGCGCCTCGGAAAGCGCCGAGACGAATCACGCCAGAAACGCGGACCACGGTCTGAGGGGCACCGCCGCGACTATCGCATCTGGCGGACCACGAGGGGGCGACGCGCGAATGCTCTCCGGATTCGCCCCAGGGCGGGAGCCTGGCCGCCGCGCCCTGGGGGAACGGCGAGGTCGAGGAGAGCCGCCATGAGCCAGCCGAAGGCGGCCATCAGGCCGAGGAGGGCGCCGCCAACCGCGACCCGCTGCCAGGCCGGGGCGGTGGGGCCGGGGGAGCGGTCGAGCGCGGCGCGCAGGACGTGGACGCCAGTGACGCGAGAGTAGCTCTTGACGCTCCAGAGGGCGACGACGTCGTCGCGATTGCGCGGTCCGGTGTCGATCCAGACATAGTAGGGCCGGCCCGCCGATTCGACGATCGGGGGGAAGCGGACGGTGACGAAGGCGTTCCCAAAGGCGCCCTTCTCGTGCCAGATGCGTTCGGCGGGGAGGGGGAGGGGAACGG
>JBBSNJ010000581.1:0-3011 GCA_038232775.1 Thermomicrobiales bacterium | reverse complement strand
GCTCCAGCGTCGGACCGGTGGCGGGGCGCCGCCTTGCCGAACTTCCGCTCGACAACGATCGGGGGGGCGTGGAATCGGGCCGAGGCCGGGGGCCCATCCGGTCCCCAGGCCTCTCGATCTGTCTGGGAGGCAACGGGCGGGGGTGTGGGGTCATACTCCCACCGGGTGATCCGTGGCGTTTGGCGGAGAAGTGCCCTCACCCCCGACCCCCTTCCCCTTGTCCCAAGCGCGGGAGCGGGGAGCGTGGCCCGCTGCCGAGAGCGGAACGGTTCAACCGGGTTCCGTGTCAGTCCCGCTCGCGGGCCGGGTTTGATCGAGCGATCGGGAGCCGGAGCTCCGTCACGGCGAGGTGCGGATTGGCGGCGGGGCCGGGGCTGCCGCGGCACAGGAGGGCAGAGAGGTGCTGACGAGCCTGGTCGGGCGGCCGGTGGCGGAGCTCGATACGCCGGCGCTGCTGGTTGATGTCGACGCCATGGACCGCAACATCGCGCGGATCGCGGCCGAGCTGCGGGCCGCGGGGGTGGCGTGGCGGCCACACGCCAAGGGGCACAAGACGCCGGCGATCGCCCACCGGCAGCTGGCAGCGGGGGCGATCGGCGTCACCTGCGCCAAGCTCGGGGAGGCGGAGGTGATGGCGGCGGCCGGGGTGCGGGACATCTTGGTGGCCAACCAGATCGTGGGACCGATCAAGACGCGGCGGTTGGCGGCGCTCTGCGCCAGTTCAGGGGCGGACGTGGCGGTTGCCGCCGATGACCCGAGGAACCTGCGCGAACTGGGGGCCGCCGCCCGCGAGCGGGGGGTGCGGCCGCGAGTCATCGTCGAGGTCGATACCGGGATGGGCCGCAGCGGCGTCGCGCCGGGGGAGGCGACGGTCGCCCTGGCGCGGGAGATCGCCGGCTGCCCCGATCTCCGGTTCGCTGGCGTGATGGGCTGGGAAGGGCACGCCGTGGCGATCCCCGACGCCACCGAGCGGCGGCGGGCGATCGAGCGGGCGGTGGCGCTGCTGACCGGGAGCGCCAACGCCTGCCGGGAGGCGGGCTTGCCGGTCGAGATTGTCTCTTGCGGCGGCAGTGGGACCTACCCGGTCGCGGCCCGCCAACCGGGCGTGAGCGAAGTTCAGGCCGGGGGGGCGACGCTCGGCGACGCCTTCTACCGGGAGTTGGGGGTGGCGGTCGAGCCGGCGTTGACGCTGCTGACCCAGGTCGTCAGCCGGCCGGCGCCCGACCGGATCGTGGTCGACGCCGGGCGCAAAGCGATCGACCCGACGCTGCGGCGGCCGGTGCCGCTCGGTCTCGGCGAGGTGCGGGACGTTGGCTTCTCGGCCGAGCATGGGACGATCCGGCTGGAAGCGCCGGCGGTGGCGCCCCAAGTCGGGGAGCGGCTGGGGTGGGCTGTCGGCTATCACGATCAGGCGGTCCACCTGCACGAGGCGCTCTACGTCGTGCGTGAGGGCCTCATCGTCGCCGTCTGGCCGGTCTTGGGTCGGGGACGTTTGCAGTAGACCAGAGGTGGCCCCGGAGGCGCGGCGGGCAAATTGGGTCCGCCGCAGACGGGGACGGGCACAGCGTCGGGGAAACCTAGGGGACGAAGCGGTATTCGTCCACGTCGAGGATCGGTTCGTGCCCGACCTTGTCGTAGACGGGGTTCGAGGCGGGATTGGCCAGATCGGTGAAGAGGCAGCAGAAACGGCGGCCTTCGTCCAGCAGCGCCTGACTGGCTGCCGCGGTGGCGGCGGCGCCATAGCCCCGGTTGCGGCGGTCGGGCGGCGTAGAGACGGGGGCAATCCGGACGCTGTTCGGCGTTGGATTGGCGTAGCCGACCATCGAGCCCGGCTCCCCGTCTTCCCAGGTAAAGATGTTTGACTCCTCGTCGCCGAGCCGGAGGTCGACCGCGCGGGCCGTGCGGGACGGATCGGTCTGGCCGAGCGCCTCGCGGGTGAAGGCCCCCATCCAGCTCAGAAGGAGGTCACGGTCGGTCTCGGAGGCCCGACGGAGAGCGCCGGGAACGCCGGAGACCGGTCTCACTCGCTCCAGGCGGTGGAGGCGCTGGCGCATCCCCGCCCTGATCGGCTGTCCCGTCGTCTCGTGCCAACGGGCGGCGAAGTGCTTGGCGCCGGCTGCGGGGCCGACGACGCCGGGAGGAGGGGCTCGCCACCGGCTGAGGTCGGAGGCGAAGAGATCGACCGGTGCCGGCTCGGCGGAGAGGGAGCGGGAGAAGTTGAAGGGAGGCGTCATCAAGGCCGCGGCGACGACGTCGCCGTCGCGTTCGACCGAGGCAAGGTAGGGCTCGTGGACAGAGAACGCCAGCTGCCGGAGGAGGCCGAAGGCGACGCCGAGCAAGACCGGGCGCTCGACCTCATGCCGCAGGAGAAACAGGCCGGCGGCATCCAGGAACGCATCAGGTCGCGCGAAGCGGCGAAGTTCGATGGACGGAGATGGGGGCATCAGGTGGGCTCCAGGTCGCTATCGGCGATGAATAGCGGTGCAGGCTGATCGAGGCGGGCGGCGTCGGCGGGTCGGGGTGGATCGGGGCGGGAGTGGCGGCGACGAGGCTCAAAGCAGCGGCCGCGCCCTTGGCTTCGGGGTCCGGCGCCGGGAACGGACGACGACGAGACCGGCGAGGACGAGCGCGGCGCCGAGGAGTTTCAGGGGTCCGAACGATTCTTTGAAGATCAGGGCCGAGAGTCCCCCGCTGACGACCGGGACGAGGAGGCTGAACGTGGTCGCGGTGGCGACTCCGCGGAGGGCGATCGCCCAGTTCCAGAGCATGTAGGCGACGTACACCGGGAAGATCGCCATGTAGACGATGCCGATCCATCCGGCCGTGGAGAGGCGCCCCCAGTCCTGAACCAAGGCGCCGGGAGCAGTGACGAGGAGCAGGGGAATGCCGCCGGCGAGGAGGGTGTAGGCGGTGTAGGTCTCGGGCGGGTAGGCGGCGACGAGCGGGCGGTTAACGATGCCGTAGGCGGCGAAGCTGACCGCGGCGCCGAGGCTGAGGGCGTCGCCGAAGAG
>JBBSNJ010000580.1:0-3015 GCA_038232775.1 Thermomicrobiales bacterium | reverse complement strand
GGCGGGCGAGTTCGCCCGCCGCCTCGCGGGGGCCGAAGCTTTCATCCGGACCCTCCCCGACCAGGAGCGGCGGATCGCGACGATGGCCGCCGCCGGCGCCCCGATCTGGGAGATCGCCCAGGCGCTGCGGATCAGCGACGCCGCCGTCGCCCGCACCATCGACGGCGTCGTCGCCGCGGTCACCGGCCGCGAGGTCAACCCGGTCGAGACGGGCGGCCTCGGCGCCGACACCGACCCCGGCGTCACCGGCGGCTACGGCGACACCGGCTTCGGCGCCCTCGACCTCGAGCCGACCCCGGAGAACACCGAGCCGGACGAAGGGTAGCCGTGCTCGGGCGATGACGGTCCCGGCTCGCCGCCGAGGAACGACGACCCCGGACCTCACCCCCGCCAGGCGAGGGAGACGACCAGGCCCAGCGCCAGCGCTCCGCCCGAGGCGGCCCCGATCACGCCGATCAGGACCCAGGCGAGGTTCCCGCCCAGGGGGACGACGTCGGCCAGGGCAAACACGGCGCACGTCGGCCACAGCATCACCGTCCGGAGCACGCGTTCCCCGGGGCGAAGGATCGAACGACCAGTCCCAAGAGATGGCGCCCTGGAGCGAAACCAGCCCCCAGATCAGGCCCAACCCAGCACCCAGCGCCACCACCGTCCATTCCCCCACGCCGAAGTCGCGCATCACGTCCCTCCTGGCGTCAAGACACCCCTGGGAGCCGAGGGAGGCAAGCTCCCCAGACCTTCGATCCCGACGACGGGGAACAGCACGCAGCGGCGAGCTTCCCTCGAGCCGCCGACCGCGGAGGAGACCATGGACCGAGACCAACCGGGCGACGCGATCCCGACCAAAGCCGAACTGACCGCCCAGATCGACCGCGCCTGGCAGGCGCTCCAAGCGACGATCGGGGCCGCCACCGAGGACGACCTGACCCGGCCGGGGCGGGCGGCTGGTCGGCCAAGGACCACCTCGCCCACCTCGCCGCCTGGGAGCGCTCGCTGGTCGCCCTCCTGAGCGGCGAGGACCGCGCCGCCGCCGCCCTCGGCGCCGACCCCGGCCCCGACCGCGACGCCCCGATCGACGCGATCAACGACGCCATTCACCGCCGATTCGCCGCCACCCCGGTCGCCGACGTCCTGGCCCACCTCCGGCTCGGCCACGAGCGCGTCCTGGCGGCCCTCGACCCCCTCTCCGACGCCGACCTCCGCCGCCCCTACGCCCGTGTCCAACCGGCCGACCCGTCAGCGCCGGACGCCCCCGTCGTCGCCTGGATCGCCGGCAACACCTTCGAGCACTCCGACGAGCACCTGGCGGCCCTCCGCGACCTGCTCGACCCGCCGCCCCCCGCGTGAGCGAGCAGGGACCCTCCCCGCCGGCCGATCCGAAGCGCGTCGTCGAGACCGGCTCCGACCGGATTGCCGAGCGCTACGCCGCCTGGTCGGGCGCGGCCTGGACCGGCAGCCGCGCCCGCTACGGCCGCATCCTGCGCGATCGCCTGCCGGAGGGGTCGCGACTGGTCGACCTCGGCTGCGGCACCGGTCTGCCGACCGCCCGCGCCCTGGCCGAACACTTCGCGGTCGTGGGTGTCGACCTCTCGGCCCGCAGCATCGAGCTCGCCCGCCGCAATGTCCCCGCCGCCGACTTCCGCCGGGCCGACATGGCGGCGGTCGACTTCCCCCCGGCAAGCGTCGACGGCGTCGCCGCCTTCTATTCGATCATCCACCTCCCCCGCACCGAGCACCCGGCGATGCTGCAGCGGATCGCCCGCTGGCTCCGGCCCGGGGGTCTCCTGGTCGCCACCCTCGGCGCCGGCGACGTCGAGGCCGTCGTCGAGGACGACTGGCTGGGCGCCCCGATGTTCTGGAGCCACCACGACGCCGCCACCAACCGCCGCCTGGTCGCGGCGGCCGGTCTCCGGCTGCTCGAAGCCAACCTGGAGACGGAGGAGGAAGACGGCGCCCCCGTCAGCTTCCTCTGGGTTGTCGCGGAGAAGCCGCCGCCGTCCCTCGGTTGAACGCGGAGCGCGTCCTCCCCGCCGCCGGCCAGCGACGGCGGCCCCGCTCCGTGCTGTCGGCCGATCCGCCCCGGCGCGTCGTTGTCGATTCCGCCGCCCCCCGTTCGACAACGAGACAGAAGCGGGCCGGGACGCGCTCCGGGAGCGCACCGCAACGCCGTCCCGCTCAGCGCGGAACGAAAGGAGATTCAAGTGCCGACGCAGATAGCCCCCTGCCTCTGGTTCGACGGCCAGGCCGAGGAGGCCGTCGACTTCTACGTCTCGGTCTTTCCGAACGCCAAGAAGCTGCACGTCGATCGCTTGGGCGACGACGGCCCCGACCCCGCCGCCCCCGTCGTCTTCATCGAGTTCCAGCTCAACGGGCAGTCCTTCCAGGCCGTCAACGGCGGCCCGGAGTTCTCCTTCACCGAGGCGGTCTCGTTCGCCGTCGCGTGCGCCGACCAAGCCGAAGTCGACCACTACTGGGAGCGGCTCGGCGACGGCGGCACACCCGGCCAGTGCGGTTGGCTCAAGGACAAGTCCGGCGTCTCCTGGCAGATCGTGCCGCGCGTCCTCACCGACCTGCTCCGGGACGCCGACCGCGAGCGCGCCGGCCGCGTCATGCGCCGGATGCTCCAGATGACCAAACTCGAGATCGCCGAGCTCCGGGCCGCCTACGACCAAGCCTGATCCCCTTCGCCCCCGCCCCCTCCGACCTCAGCCCCTTGACCGATCGACAGAAAGGACCCCCCGATGGCCCGAGTCGGCACCTACCTCAACTTCCCCGGCACCACCGAGGAAGCGTTCAAGTTCTACCAGTCGGTCTTCGGCACCGAGTTCGCCGGCCCGATCGTCCGCTTCGGCGACATGCCGATGCCGGTCCAACCTGGCCAGCCCGAACCGAGCGACGCCGACAAGCAGCTGGTGGTGAACGTCGGCCTGCCGATCCTCGCCGGCCACCTCCTGATGGGCACCGACGTGATGGACACGAAGCAGGGCTCCAACGTCCTGATCAGCCTCGACCCCG
>JBBSNJ010000579.1:0-3026 GCA_038232775.1 Thermomicrobiales bacterium | reverse complement strand
CGCCTCCGCCTCGACTCCGGTTCGAGCCGCCAGGCACCGGCCGCTTCCCGGTCGTTGGTAGTGTCACGGTCCATTGCCAGCCAATCGGGCGCGATGCCGAGGCAGCATGGAGCGGGATGTCAGCGAGGCCGAGGCGCGGGGGATGCTTCGTGCTTCGGCCCGCGGAGAAGGTCGATGGGTTGCGGCGGGCCGGGTCAACCGCTAGCATTTGGGAAGCATTGACCGAATGCACGCGGGGACGGGGGGAGGAGTTTGTGGCGATCGAGGCGGGCGCGCCGGCACCGGCCCTGAGCTTGACCCTGGAGGACGCCGAGGGCGAGCCGCACGACGTTGGCGAGGAGTTGTCGGGACAGCCGGCCGTCCTGGGAATCTACAAGAGCTCCTGCCAAGCAAGCAAGACGATGTTCCCCTTCTTGGAGCGGGTGCGGGAGCGCTACGCAGACGCCGATCTGGTGGTTCTCGGCGTCTCCCAAGACTCCGCGAACATCACCCGCTCGTTCGCGCGGCGGCTGGGGCTGACCTTCCCGATCCTGATCGAAGGGGACCAGCACCCGGTGTCCCGCGCGTTCGAGATCCAGGCCACGCCGACGGTCTTCGTCCTCGGGGCGGACGGCACGGTCGCCTACACGACGATGGGATTCTTCAAGCAGCAGGTCGAAGAGATCGGGGAGGCAGTCGCCGCCACGACCGGGCGCGAGGTCCGACCCTTGCTCGGGGAGGCGGACGTCTCGGCACCGATGTTCGTCCCCGGCTGACCCTCGAAGCACGTCGTCTAGGGGTTCCCTAGACCACCAGCCTACGCTACCGACGGCCGGTCGCTCAATCGATAGGCCGATCGATTGGACCCCGGCTGCATTCGACTCCCGACCGTCTGAGCCGCGTCAGCGCGGTCCGCGGCGGGGGCGGAATCGATCCCAAATCGCGCTGAGCGCGGTCAGCAGCAGCCAGACCAGCGTCAACAGCAGCGCCACCCGCCGGAGCAGGAACGACACCGCCAGCAGCGGTGCGGCGTCGACCACGAGGCCGACGACCGCGACCAGGAGGGTGACACCCCAAAGGGCGATCACCGCGGTTAGCCAATGGCGGCGGTTGAGCATCGTCTCTGCTGCCTCACGCGCGGCCCCTTCGGCCGCACCGACGGCGATCCAGTGATCGGGAGTGATCGAGCGCGGCCGATGCCGTTGGCTCCTGACCCGCGCGACCGCTCTGGTCAGGGAGAGATCCATCCGCCGCGCGACGACGTAGATCATGGTGAGCGCGTCGTCCCCCAAGCGGCGCCCTCCCTTGAACCCAGGGGCGTCCCTACGCCCCACCCCTTCCCTTCCCGCACGAACCCGGCCCTCGCGGCCGGGTTCGTGTTTAACCTACAGGCCGCTCGTCTCCAGCCGCTCTCGGCCCGCACCTCCGGCCCTTCAGCCTCGCTTCCCAAAGTCTTGAGGGAGACCGAGGCAAGGGGTCGGGAGCTGGCTCCGACCGGAGCCCAACGCGCCGGCCCAGAGCGAAGCGGAAGCGGCGACAGCCATCCTCCATCAGGCGGACCGGGCATCCGGACTCCGTTCAACCCTCCGCCACCGGCCGGTGCGCCGCGCTGCAAGGCACCCGCCCCGGTAGTCCAGCGGGAGGATCACAGCTCGCGGGAACGGGCGCGGCTCGGGGTCACTCAAGGGCGGCGGCCGCCCGCCCGCTGTTCGGCGAGGAGCCGCTCGAGCTCGGCGACGCGAGCTTCGAGCTGGGACAGTCGTGTCCGCAGCGGAGCGACCTCCTGCTCCACGAACGTCTCGGCACTCTGCCGAATGCCGGTGCCGACCTTGGCGGCTTGGCGGATCGCCTGCTGGGTGAGGCGGCTGTTCATCGAAACATCCCCCGGGCATCGTTGGTCCGGTCCGGACCGCGGGCACGCCCCCCGAGCATCGGGACGCCCTCCACCAGATAGTACCAGCGCTGACCCCTCGCCGCCGGAGTGCCGACGCAGCAACGGTGTCTATTTGGCACCACCTAAGCTCCGAGTCCCAGGTCGAGACGTCGGACCCTTTGCAGAAGGTGGCGGCGACGCACCCTTCGGCTCCGGGTTGCCGGGGCTCGAAGCGGTGTCCTCGTCTCCCTCAGCGGGGCGGACTCTCCGCTCTCGCGCACGGGACCCTGGCAAGGGGACCGGCAGCCCGTCCGGAGCGACGCTGAAGAAAACCACCCTGAGCAGAGCCGAAGGGATAAGCGCCTCTACCGGGAAGAGGAAGCGTTGACTCGGATTCTGCATGGTCGGGCGCTGCCTTGATGCGGAATCCGGCGTGATCGGTTCCGGTTCCTCGGGGAAGGGTTCTCGCCCGGACTCGCTCGCCCGACCGGCGTCGCCCGACCCTGAAGGGACTGGGCTGAAGCGACGAGGCCCCCTCAAGTGGGCTCTTCTGGCTCCCGGAGCATCATCAGGAATCCGGGTGGATCGCGGGGGTTCCCCGGCGGGCCGCGACCGCGCTCCCCCTCGCCCCGCTCCCGCGCACCGGGCGAGGGATCGGGGGTGGGGGTCGGCTGCTACCGCGGGCATGCGAAGCCGTTTCCCGGCTTCCGTATAAGCCGTTCAACCCGATCCGCATCGCCCCTGGCCGCCCGCCCGTGATCGTAACGCGCACGCCGCTGGAAGAAGGACTACTCGGCCGCGGCGAGGAACGAGGGAGGAGTTCTCTTCGGGACGGGCGGCGACGGTTACCTCGACGACCACCGGAGGCTCACGGACGGGCATCGCCCCAGGTTGGGATCCGGCCAGCCCAGAAACGCAGTTGATGAGGATCGAATGATCGAACACGGGCAGAATCGGGAATCGTCTCAGAGGGGCAGTACCAGCAGGATCGCCACCATCAGGAGCAAGAACACTGCACCACCGAGCCGCATCGTCGCGCCTCCAACCAATCTGCGGTCGAACAAGACCATCGGCGGGGAGGGGATTCTGGTGAGGAGAGGCGGAAAGGTCGACGCCCCGGGGGTAGCCGGGGCGTCGCGGGGGAGAGTGGTCCGGAAACCGGACCTCCTCGGGG
>JBBSNJ010000578.1:0-3030 GCA_038232775.1 Thermomicrobiales bacterium | reverse complement strand
GCGGCCCCCGGGCGCCCCGCGGCGGCGGAGCGCGCCCCCCCGGGGCCGCGTCCTCTGGAGCGTTCGCGGCCGGCGTCCGGGCTACGGCGCGAAGAGCCAGGCGAGGTCGATCTCGACCCCGGCGAGGCGCGCCGGCTGGACTATCCCCTCACGGTGGAGGTGGCGGTGGTAGGCGCCGTCCGGCTGCCGCACCCAGGCGGTCAACGTCTGGTCGTAGGGATGGAGGTACCAGATCTCCTCGTCGCCGCGTCGCTGGTAATTGTCGAGCTTCGCCTCGACGTCGTAGTCGCCGGTGGACGGCGACCAGACCTCGGCCACCAGCGGCAGCGGCGCCTCGTAGAGTTCCAACGTTCGGGGGCGGGCGCGCAGCGCGAGGTCGAGCGCGAGCGGGACGACCGCGATGTCGGGGATGTAGGTGCGGCTCGCCGAGACGCGGAGGCGGGACGTACCGAAGCGGACGCGGTAGGCGTCCCAGCCGAGTTGCTGCTGGAGCAGGGTCCCGAGCTTGGCCAGCGACCCGCCGTGCTCGACGCTCATCGCCGGTTTCTCCCGCAGGCGTCCATCGTGGAGTTCCCAGGCGCCAGCGAGCTGGTCGAGGGCCAGCCGCCGATAGGTCGCCTCGTCGATGGACTGACGGTGTTCGATCTGATCGACGGCCATCGCGAACTCCTCCGGGAGCGAGCCCCGTTGCCGCTGGTCTGGGTTCGTCTCGGCGAGAGTGTAGCTCGGCGGGAAACGACAAAGGCCCACCCTGCCTAGAGCGGCCGTCAGAAGCGTTGTCGGCGGTGATTTGGGTAGGGGCGCTGCTTGCTGCGCCCGTCGCCCGGAGGCCGACAACCGACGTCACCGGTCCTCGCGCAAACGGGGGGGACAACGCTTCTGCCCGGCGCTGTAGGCACGGTCCGGTCGTCCCGCGGTACCAGCGGAGACCCGGAGACGATCCGGGGACCGCGCCCGGCACGGAGTCAGACGGGGTCCGGGTCATCCCCTCCGCTTCCCGGAGAGCAGCCCTCACCCCCGACCCCTCCGCCGCAGCGGCAGGAGCGGGGAGCCCGTCCCGCTCCCGATGGGGGGGGTGGTTCGACCGGATGGGATTCGGCCCTCGGTTGTCGTGAACGGGAGAGCTTGGCCCCGGCTCCTGCCATCCCGGTGAACGCGTTGGTCGAGGTTCCGCCGGGGAGCGGCCTTCTGCCGCCGCCCCACCGGCGTTCTCGTCGTCCAGACGCCGCTCGTACTGGACGCTGCGCTCGCCGAGGTCGTCGTCCCGCTCCCGGCCCGACCGGCGGAAGCCGTGCCCTTCGTAGAGGCGCTGGGCACGCCGGTTGGCGGCGTGCGTCCAGAGCTGCGTGCGGTCGTATCCGCGCGATCGAGCCACGGCGAGGAGGGCGTCGAGCGTCCGCCCGCCGATCCCTTCGCCCCACCGGTCGGGCGCGACGGAGAGCAGCGGCACGAAGCAGAGCCCGGCGATGGGCGGCCCCGCCCCGTCGTCGGCGCGCCCCTGCCGCGCGACCGCCATGCCGAGCACGGGGCCCCTCTCCTCGGCGACGACCAGCAGCGCGTCGGGCTGGCGCAGCAGCGCCCGGACCTGGGCCTCGCGCTGCGGGGGCGGGGGACGCCCGCCGCGCCGCGCGGTGCTGGCGAGCCGCCAGACCGCGACCGCAGCGCCGGCATCCTCCGGCCCCCCGTGTCTGAGCGAGATCGCTCCCACCGCGTCCAGGTCCTCCCCCGCCGCCGGCGATCGCGCCCACGGGCGCGGGTCTGCGCGCCGCCGTCCTCGACCGCTCGCTGCGGCGCCGCGGTCGATCAGGGCCATCGCCCACGGGCCACGGCCAGCGCGAGACGAGGGTCGGAGCGCCGGCGAGCGCCCGACGACCTATTTGGAAGCTTCGGGCGCTCCCCCCGTGCTCGTCGCTCCCTTGCCCCAGCGCCCACGGACCGAGCGAGCGCTCGCGCCGGCGGCGCCGCGAGGAGGTTGGCCGCTCGGACGTGGCAAACCGTCAGGCGGGATCTGGGCGACCAGCGGCGGGCGATCGCTCCTCGCTCCCGGCCGACCGCTGCCGCTCCCACTCCTCGCGGGTGATGGCGTACTCGACGTCGCCGTGCTCGTCGCCGGGGATCGGGTCGGGCCACTCCTGGTGGAAGGTCCGGACCAGCGTCAGACCCGACTTCTCCATCACCCGCCGAGAGGCGCGGTTGACGGTCATCGTCTCCGCCCGCACCCGCCGCGCGCCGAGTTCCCGGAACGCCTTGGCGATCAGCGCCCGCGAGCCTTCGGTCGCGTAGCCTTGGCCCCAGGCCGCCTTGCGCAGCCGGTAGCCGAGCTCCGGCTCGTCGGCGGGGCTCCCCTCGTGGGGCCGCAGGTGGAACCAGCCGAGGAACTCGCCGCTCGCCTTCTCGATTGCCGCCCAGAAGCCGTAGCCGTCGAACCGCTCGTAGTAGCCGAGCCAAGCGGGCAGGAAGTCGTGCTCGATCTCCTCGCGGGGGGTCGCCCGGCCGCCGGTGACGAAGTGCATGACCTCGGGGTCGGCGTCGAGCGCGACCAGGAGGTCGACGTCGGCCGGCGTGAAGCGGCGCAGCACCAAGCGCTCGGTCTCGAGGAAGACGTCCATCTCAAGCTCCGCTGGGATCAGGCACCGAGGAGACCCCGCCGACCGCGGTCCGGAGAGCGGTCGGGGCGATCTCGATCATCAGCGCGAGCGGGGTCGGCAGGGGATCTTGCCAGAGCCATGCGAGCCGAAGCCAGAAGCCGGGCAGGTTGCGGGAGTGGAAGCGGCCATTCGGATCGAGCGCGGCCGGCGCGTAGCATCCATCCGCGCCGAGGAGGAAGAAGTCGGCTCGCTGCCCGGCCGGCCGGGGGTCGAACAGCCAGTACTCCCGGATTCCCGCCGCCTCGTACTCCGCGCGCTCGGCGACCCGGTCGCGACCGACGCTGTGGTCGGAGATCAGCTCGACGACGAAGTCGGCCCCACCGAGGAACCGATCGGGGGTCGACTTGCCCAAGTTCGCCGCCGCGATGAAGAGGAGGTCCGG
>JBBSNJ010000577.1:0-3044 GCA_038232775.1 Thermomicrobiales bacterium | reverse complement strand
GGGGGGCGAACGCCCACCCCCTGGTCGTGGATAATGCGCCGCAACGTCCGCCGCCACCTCAGGAGAGATCCCCCATGGCAACCTCCGGCAACGGCACCCCCTCCCGGACCGAGACGGCCGACGTCGTCGTCATCGGCGGCGGCGTCAACGGCGCCTCGACCGCCTTCCAGCTCGCCAAGCGGGGCGCCGGCCAGGTGGTCCTGCTCGAGCGGGGGCTGCTCGCCGCCGGTGCCAGCGGCAAATCGGGCGCGCTGGTCCGCTGCCACTACGCCAACGTGCCGGAGTCGCGGCTGACCCTCGAGAGCCTGCGCATCTTCAGGAATTGGGGGGAGGAAGTCGGGCACGGCTCCCCCGGCTTCGAGGCGGTCGGCTTCGTCCAGGTCGTCGCGCCCGAGGACGAGGCGAAGCTGCGGGCCAACGTCGCCGCCCAGCAGGGGATCGGCGTCGAGACGAGCCTGGTCGACGCCGCGGCGCTGCGCGAGATCGAGCCCTTGCTCCGGACCGACGACCTGAGCTGCACCGCCTACGAGCCCGGCTCCGGCTACGCCGACCCGAACGCGACGGTCCACGGCTTCGCCGCCGCCGCCGCCGCCCACGGCGCCGAGATCCGGACCGGGACCGAGGCGACCGCGATCCGGCTCGACGGCGGGCGCGTCGCCGGGGTCGAGCCGACCGCCGGCCCGATCAGCACCGGGCGCGTTGTCCTCACCGGCGGCGCCTACGCCGACCGCCTCCTCCGCCCGCTCGGGCTCGACCTCGGCCTGACCCCGAAGCGGGCCCAGGTCGTCGTCTTCCGCTGGTCGGCCGACGTCGACCACGGGCGCAAGCACGTCGTCGTCATCGACGCCACGAACCACACCTGGATGCGGCCCGAAGGCCAGTACGGCAGCTTGATCGGCCTCGAGACGCCGCCCACCGCCGTCGACCCCGACGCCTACGCCCAGACCCCCGACCCCGACTACGTCGACCGCGCCCGCGCGGCCCTCGCCGCCCGCCTGCCGGCGGTCGCCCGCGGCCCGATGCGGGGCGGCTGGGCCGGCGTCTACACCGGCTCGCCCGACAACCACCCGATCATCGACCAGCCGGCCGCCGGCCCCGGCCGCTGGCGGATGGGCGGCGACCGCGGCACGAGCTTCAAGACGGCACCCGCGATCGGCGTCTGCCTCGCCGAGTGGGTGCTCGACGGCGCCCCGGCGCTGGTCGACCTCGCCCCCTTCCGCGCCGCCCGTTTCGCCGAGGGGCGGCCCTGGCTCGACGAGCACGCCTACGGCGACGACCGGGCGCTGTCGATCTCGCGCTGATCCAAGGATCCTGCGTCCCGCGGGAAGGCGGCGTTGAGCGAGGCCGGGGCGTGGGTGTCGATCTGGTTCGTCACCAGGACGATCTGCTCTGCGTCTGGATAGCGGGCATCGGTCAGATGGCGGACACGGTCCGCGCACCGGCGGTGCACAGAGGGGTCGTCGCTTCCCCCGATGCCTGGACGCAGCAGCACCCCCGGCTGGAGGAGCTCCACGCGATCAAGGACATCTCGAACAACGAGGACCATGCCGCCACCGATCTCACGAGGGACTTCCATTCGGGCCCTAGGTCCCGACGGCCGAGGTGGGCAAGCGGGCGAAGGCGCTGATACGGCAGCTGATCGGCCAGCGCAGCGGCGCCAGGTGCCGGGCTGCCCGGCTGGGAGCGAGCAGTCGCCCGCGGCGCGGCGCCGGGTGACGGCCCCCGAGCACGGCAGCGCCATCAACAAGGATACCTTTCGATTTCCTCCGCAAGCGGTTCCTCCCTCGTGTCTCAATCCACGGGGAGGGATGCAATCGGTGAGTCGCAGATTTCGAGGCGGGTTAGAAGATGGTCGATTCTATGCAACCCTGAACTGGAGCAGATCGTGAGTGGATGTCGCAGAAACGGCCCAGCCCGTTGAAAAAGGGATTGAAGGGGTGTGGCGCGGGCTGGGGACCGACGCTCAGCTTCCGAGATCCGGCGAAAGTTGATGCGTAGCGTGGGGTTGGCCGGCGTCGGAACGGGTGTAGGCTGGGTGACGTCTGGGGGCGCCGACGCCTAGCCTGGATTATTCACCGGACCGAGTCGCCGTGGGCACGGGATTTCAATCCCGTGCTCAACCGACGAAGTCCCTCCGGGACTGAGACCGGGGCGGCGGCCGGGCAGCGCGCATGAATAATCCAGGCTAGACGGCCTCCTCGTCCCCCTGCTCGGCGGGCCCGACGGGCAATCGCGGGGTAGACACCAGCCGGTGCGACATAACGTATGCCACACCTGCCTGCAAACATGTGTCAAGGATGTTCTGGCGGGGCGTGCCCTACGGCAGGTTCTCGCAGGCCTTGCCGTCGTTGTCGGAATCGAGGCCGTGCGGGTCCTCGCGCGGCCCGCCGTGCTTGCGGTAGAAGCGCTGCGCCTGCTTCTGCGTCCGGAAGTCCGAGCAATCGCGGTCGCGGAACGCTCCGGCGTGGGAGGTGACCGCCGCCGGCACGATGATGCCCGCTGCCGCGGCGAGCCCGAGCCTGAGCAGCCCGCGGCGGGAGAAGACGGCCGCAGGGTCGGGTTGCTGTGCATCCATGGTGTCGCTCCCTCTTGGTGCCATCGGCAGCGTCGCGGTGGCATTCTACATGGGCGCGTCGGGACAGCGTGGACGGCTCGGTTGCAACCAACTCGCCCCGACGTCGCCGATTCCCCGGTTTGCGACACAGGCGCGCTGGCCCTGCCGCACCCGCTCGTCTCGCAGCCCAGTAAGGTGAATGATGCGGATGGCCTTCGCGGGCCGTGCCGTCGTCGCCCGTGATTTTCGCCTCGATAACCACCGCGGGGTTGAACTCGTCCGGCACGATGAAGTCAGGCGCCGGGTCAAAGCCAGCAACGCCCCTTAGGTGCCGCCCTACTCGCCCAACCCGCGCTGCGCCCACGCCTCGCCACGACATGCTGGCTCATCCGCACTTTTGGTGACGGGCTTCGTCGCTCCAAAAGGGATGGGATGCGACCGATGGTACCACACACGGCCGCCGGGCGTCCTCACCAAAAGTGCGGAAGAG
>JBBSNJ010000576.1:0-3044 GCA_038232775.1 Thermomicrobiales bacterium | reverse complement strand
TCGGCGCGTGATCCGAACAGCGCCCTCAGGCGAGATGTGGGTTCCTTCGGGGGCGGCGCGGGCCGGGCTGGCCGCGCGGCGGGACGCTCGTCCGGCGGCTCCTCTCGGGCGCGGGCGGGGCGCGCCACCTCCCGCAGGTACGGCGGCAGCGGGGCGCGCGGCTCGGCGTCGCGGCCGAGCAGGGCGTCGAAGGCGCGGCGGATCATCGCTCAGGCTCCCGGGGCGAAGGGTGGGTCACGTCTGGCCGTCGCCGGCGAGGGAGGTGCGCATCTTGGTGTCGGCCTCGATGTTCTCCATCCGGTAGTAGTCCATCACGCCGAGCCGGCCGCCGCGGAAGGCGTCGGCCAGGGCGAGCGGCACCTCGGCCTCGGCCTCGACGACCCGCGCCCGCATCTACTGCTCCCGGGCGACGGCCAACGCCCGCCGTTCTTCGGCCTTCGCTGGGGCGTTGCGCTTATCCGCCTCGGCCTGGTCGGTTTGGAGCTCGGCGCCGATGTTGCGGCCGACGTCGACGTCGGCGATGTCGATCGAGAGGATCTCGAAGGCGGTGCCGGCGTCGAGGCCGCGCTCGAGGACGAAGCGGGAGATTTGGTCGGGGTTCTCGAGCACCAGCTTGTGGGTCTCGGCCGAGCCGATCGAGGAGACGGTGCCCTCGCCGACGCGGGCGATGATCGTCTCCTCGCCGGCGCCGCCGACCAGTCGGTCGATGTTGGCGCGGACGGTGACCCGCGCCACGGCGATCACCTGGATGCCGTCGCGCGCCACCGCCGCCACCCGCGGCGTTTGGATCACCTTGGGATTGACGCTGACCTGGACGGCCTCCAGCACGTCCCGCCCGGCCAGGTCGATCGCCGTCGCCCGCTGCCAGGGGAGGACGATGTTGGCCCGGTCGGCCGAGATCAGGGCGGTCACCACCCGGCCGACGTTGCCGCCGGCGAGGTGGTGGGCTTCCATCTGGCCGATGTCCAGCTCGAGGTTGGCCTTGATCGCACTGATGTAGGGCCGGACGATGTCGGCCGGGTTCACTTTGCGCAGCCGCATCCCGATCAGCGTGCCCAGCCCGACGCGGGCGCCGGAGAAGAGGGCCGTGATCCAGAGCCCGATCGGGACGAAGTAGAAGAAGAAGCCGAGCAGGAGGACGAGCAGGGCGACGACGACGATGAGGGGCAAGAGGTTGAGGTCCATGGGGGTTCTCCTTGCCGCGAACGGCGCTCCGGACGGGGGATAGGATGGTCGGCGGGGCCGCGACCTGCGGCTCGGCGGACGAGTGGTCGGCGGCGGCGGCGGGACGGTTCCGCGGCGGGTCGAGCGTGGCGGCATCCAGCCGCGTGATCCGGGGGATCGCCGGCTTCCGCGCCCGACCGGGAGCGGGACCGACCGGGTCGGGTGCGGGGCTAGCGCCGCTCTCGGCGGCGCACCACCCGGCGGTACTGGTCGTCCCCGGTCACCTCGAGGGGGTCGCCGGCCCCGATGTAGTCCCCTTCGGTGACGACGTCGACCCGGTGGCCGCCGATCTCGGCCAGGCCGCTCGGATGGAGGTCGGAGAGGGCGGTTCCGGTCGCCCCGACCAGCGAGGGTTCGCTCGCCGGTGAGGGTGCGGGCTCGGTCCGAGGTGCGGGCTGGGGCGACGTGAGCGGTGCCGGGTCCCCGAACCAGCGGAGCCAGCCGCCGGAGCGACGGGTCGGAGGGGCGCCGCCGGCGGCAGCCGGGGCCAAGACGAGCCCGCCCAGGCGGCGGCTGCGGGGCAGCCAGGTCAGCACCGCGGCCAGCCCGAGGACGATGGCGAGCAGCGAGGCGGCGACGGTCAGCCCCGCCCGCTCGATGCCGTCGGGGGTGCGGATGTCGCGACCGAGCATCGCCAAGAACAACCCTCCCAGGAGCGCGAAGATGCCGAGGATGCCCGGCACACCGAAGCCGGGGACGATCAGGACCTCGACCGCGATCAGGAGGAGACCGACCACGACCAGCGCGACGTCCTCCCACCCGGCGAGACCGGCCAGGAGGTGCCCCCAGAAGAAGGTCGCCAGCAGGGCGAAGCCGGCCGCGCCGGCGATCCCGAACCCCTCGACGAAGAAGTCGGCAATGATCAGGATGATGGCCAGGATGATCAGCAGCGAGGCGACGACTGGATCGGTGACGAACCGGGCGAGCCGCTCGGCCGGGCTGAGCGAGGTGGCGACGACCGGCGCCCCGGCGAGGCCGTTCGCGGCCAGGACCTCGGCCCGCGACGCCGCGACGTCGTCGGCGTAGCCGACCGCCACCGCCTCCTCGGTCGTCAGGGTGAGGAGTTCGCCCCGCGCCACCAAGCCGTCGATGGCGAGCTCGGGGTCGACCATCGCCTCGGCCACCAGCGGATCGCGGCCGCGGAGTTCGGCGGTGGTGCGGAAGGTGGCGCGGACGGCCGAGACGGTCTTGGCGTCGGCCGTCTCGCCCGAGCCGCCGATCACGGGGGTAGCGGCGCCGATCACGGAGCCGGGGCTGATGGCGATCCGGTCGGCGGCGATCGCGATCAGGGCGCCGGCGGAGAAGGCGGTGCGATCGACCCAGGCGATCGTCGGCAGGTCGGCGTCGAGCAGCGCGTCCCGCATCTGGAGTACCGCATCGAGCCGGCCGCCGGGGGTGTCGATCTCGAGCAGGACAGCGGACGCTCCCTCGGCTTCGGCCTCGTCGAGCACGCGGCGCAGATAGGGCGCCAGCCCGAGGTCGATGGTGCCGGTGATCGGGACGACGTAGACCGGGCCGGAGGTTGTTTGGGACGACGGCGTGGCCCCGCCCGGTGTCGCGGCGGCACCGGTCAGCAGCGCGACCAGGACCACCAGGAACCGAGCCGCGAGCAACGAGCCGGGGAATGGTCGAGACCGATTGGACGGCGAAAGGTGGCGCATCGTCGCGTCCTCCTGGTTCCCAGTTTCTCACACCGCCGCCACTGGAGAGGGAAGCCGGGGCGGTGCTTCGGCCCCGATGCCCTGTTTCGCCCGAGCCGAGGCTACGGTCAGCAGTTGGTGACGGGTCGGGCCGCTGGCGACCGGGGCGTGGTGACGGTG
>JBBSNJ010000575.1:0-3044 GCA_038232775.1 Thermomicrobiales bacterium | reverse complement strand
ACCCTCTTCTACGTCGGCCCGGTTCCGGTGACCAATTCGATGCTGACGATGCTGATCGTGATGGCGCTGCTGATCCTCGTCGGCGCCCTCATCGCGCAACGCGCCAAGCCCGTTCCGGGCCGCGCCCAGGGCGTCTTCGAGTTGATCGTGGAGTTCCTGCTCGGGTTGGTCGAGGCGACGGCGGGCCGGGCCGCCGGCCGGCGTATCTTCCCGCTCGTCGGCGCCCTCTTCATCTTCATCGCCTTCGCCAACTACTCTGGCGTCCTGCCCGGGATCGGCACGATCGGCTCCTACCACGAAGAAGAAGGCGTGACCGGCCAGGACCGCAGCGCTGGTGAACAGGTCGAGGTGCCGACCACGGCCGAGGAGGCCCTGCCCACGGCCGGCGAGGGCGCCGACGAGGAGGAGCACGGCGAGGTTCTGGTCCCGTATCTGCGGGCGCCGAACGCCGACCTGAACATGACGCTGGCGCTGGCCCTGGTGACGTTCACCGTCGTCCAGAGTGCGGGGATCGGCGCCCACGGGGTCGTTGGTCGGATCAAGCACATGGCCGACCCGCCCTTCCTGTTCCCGATCGAGCTGATCTCCGAGTTCTCGCGGATCATCTCGCTCTCGGCCCGGCTCTTCGGCAACGTCTTCGCCGGCGAGGTGCTGCTGGGAGTGATGGTTGCCCTCAGCGCCGCGATCCGGATCGCGATCGTGCCGGTGATCTTCCCGGTCGTCTTCATCGGGCTGGAGCTGCTCTTCGGCACCATCCAGGCCCTCGTCTTCGCCTTGCTGACGCTGATCTACGTCACGCTCGCCAGCAGCGGCGGTCACGGCGACGACCCCCACGAGACCCACGTCGAGGGCGCACACGGGCTCGGCAACGTGCCGGCCCCCGCCGGAGACTAGGGAGCGAGCGGAGCCAGGGGAATCGTCGCGGGGGCGATCTGAGCTAGGGTCCCACGGGGAAGCGGGTGGTGCGAGGGCGCCCCCCACGCGAATGAGCGGTGCCGGAGGCGGCGCCAGCGGTCGGAACGGAGGGAGGGAACGCAGTGTTCGAGGTGATCAGTGGTCTGACGGCGTCCGGCGCGCAGCTGCCGATGGCGGTGCTGCTGCAGGGGGAGGCAGTCGGGAACGATATGTCCAGTTGGGCGCCGGCGCTGGCGATCGGGCTCGGCGCCCTCGGTCCTGGACTCGGGATCGGGCTGGCGGTGCGGGGGGCGATGGACGCGTTGGGGCGCAACCCGGAGGCGGCCGGCGACATCCGGACGACGATGATCATCGGCGCCGCGCTGGCGGAAGCGGTCGCCATCTACGCGTTCGTGATCGCGATCATCCTGGCGTTCGTCTAGGAGCGCCGGGGGCGCCGGTCGGGGAGCCCCCGGCGGCGCCCCCCGGCGCGCTCGGTCGGCGCGGGCCGGCAAGGGAGACGGCATGGACGCGCTCGAATCCCTCGGCATCAACGGCTGGAACCTGATCGTCCAACTGATCGCGTTCCTCTTCTTCATCGGGCTCTTCTGGCGCTATGCCCTCGGCCCGATCGTCCGCGTGCTCGACCAGCGGCGGGAGCGGATCGAGGAGAGCATGGCCGCCGCCCAGCGGATGCAGGCCGAGCTGCAAGCGACGGCCGCCCGGAACGAGGAGCAGTTGGCCGAGGCGCGGCGCCAGGCGCAGCAGATCATCGGCGAGGCGCGGACGGCCGGGGAGGCGACGCTGGCGCGGGCGCGGGAGCAGGCCGCCGCCCAGTCGGAGGAGTACCTGGAGCGGGCGCAGGCGACGCTGCGGCAGGAGACGCAGCAGGCGCGGCAGCAGTTGCGGCAGGAAGTCGGCGATCTGGCGATCAGCGCCGCCTCGCGGATCGTGCGGCGGGAACTCGACCCGGCGGCTCAGTCCCGCCTGATCGAGGAGACGTTGGCCGAGGCCGGGGCGACCGGGCCGGGGACCACCAACGGGGCCGGTGCGGCCACGGTGTCCTAGGCGTAGCGCGGCGCGGTCGCCCACGAGGGCGAGCGACCCAGGCGGCGCCGGAAGGCTATCCTTGCGCAGCCGGCGGGTGCTTCGGCGCCCGACCGGCTGTCGTGCCATCGGGAGGTTTGCCGTCGGCTCGGGGTCCGCTCGGGAACGGCTCGGAGGGAGGGAGGACGGTGGCCAGCAGCGCGGCGAAGCGCTACGCGCGGGCGGTGCTCGACCTGGCGAAGGAGGCGGGGACGCTCGACGCCTGGCGGGCCGACCTCGCTCGGCTGACGAGCCTGATGACGGACCCGGCGTCGGCCTACTACTTCAACAGCCCCAGCCAGTCGACCGAGCAGAAGCGAGCGATGCTCAATCGGGTGATGGCGGAGGCCCAACCGGAGGCGCGCAACCTGGCGCTGCTGCTGCTGGAGCGGAACCGGTTGGGGATCATCCCGGAGCTGGCCCGGATCTACGAGGACGGGGTGCGGGCCGAGCGCGGGATCGTGGTCGCCGAGGTGACGACGGCCGAGCCGCTGGACGAGCAGGAGGAGGCGATGGTCCGCGACCGCCTCTCGTCGATGCTCGGCAAGCGGGTCGAGCTGCGACTAGAGACCGACCCCGAGATCATCGGCGGCATCATCGCCCGGGTGGGCGACCTCTTGATCGACGGCAGCGTGATCAACCGGCTGCGGCAGATGCGGGCGCGCTTGGCGGCGCCCTAGGGGAAGCGGCGGGCTGGGCGGCGACGGAGCGGCCTCGGCCGATGATCGAGGAGAGAACGAGATGGCGGTCAGCGCGACCGAGATCAGCGACCTGATCCGACAACAGATCTCCGGGTTCCAGGACCAGATGACCATCACCAACGTCGGCCAGGTGATCAGCGTCGGCGACGGGATCGCGACCGTCTACGGGCTGACCCAGGTGATGGCGTCGGAGCTGGTCGAGGTCCCGAAGACGAACACGATCGGGCTGGCCTTCAACCTGGAGGAGGACAGCGTCGGGGTGACCGTCCTCGGCGAGTACCGTGAGATCGAGGAGGGGGACGAGGTCCGGTCGACCGGGCGGATCGCCTCGGTCCCGGTCGGGCCGGCGCTGGTGGGGCGGGT
>JBBSNJ010000574.1:0-3054 GCA_038232775.1 Thermomicrobiales bacterium | reverse complement strand
TAGAGCTGCCCCGGCAAGCGGATGTCGTAGGCGTAGCGGGCGCGGCCGGTGACCTTCTCCGGCCCCTCGACCCGCGGCCGGGGCGTGCCGACGACGGAGAGCGCCGCCCCCGCCCCCCAGCTCGGCAGGGGGGCGCCTTCCGTCACTTCCAGCTCGACTTCGCCCCCGTCGGCCTCGCTCCGCTCGACGTTCAGGATCGGCATCGGGAACCTCCGGACGAGAAGCTGGTGGGTAGTGGGTTCTGCTGATCACGGTGGACGGCTCAGGCGGGAGGGGGGGCGTCGAGGTCGGCGGCGCGGCGGCCGGCGTCGAGGATGTGGCGGTAGGCGCCGCAGCGGCAGAGGTTGCCGGAGACGGCGCGGGCGATGGCGTCGTCGGAGGGGGCCGGCTCCTGGTTGAGGAGGCCGCGCAGGCTCATGATCTGGCCGGGGGTGCAGAAGCCGCACTGGAAGGCGTCGGCCTCGATGAAGGCGCGCTGGACGGGGTCGAGCTCGCCGTCGCCGCCCAGACCCTCGATCGTGGTGATCTCGCGGCCCTCGCAGTCGACGGCGAGCAGGAGACAGGCGTACATCGCCCGGCCGTCGACGAGGACGGTGCAGGCGCCGCAGTTGCCCATGTCGCAGACCTTCTTGGTTCCGGTCAGGGCGAGATCGTGGCGAAGGGCGTCGAGCAGCGTCCGCCGGGGCTCGAGCAGCAGACCATGGTCGGTGCCGTTGATCCGGAGCGTGGTGGGCAGTTTCGGGTCGGTCATCTGGTCTTTCCTCGTAGCGCCCGGCGCCGCGAGCCGGGGATGGCGGTCGGCAGCGTCGATCGCGTCGAGCGGCCATGGACCCCGGGGGTAGGCGGCCACGGCGGAGACTTCCGCGCCGTCGTGCCCCGCGAGTGGCTCTCTCAATCGCACCGGAAGCGGTCGGGTCGTCGAAGACGTCGACGCCGGCGAGTGGCGCAAGTCGCGTGCCGATGCGGGGGGCGCTGGATGGAGCGAGCTACGGGTGAAGCGGGTCGGTGGAGTGGGCCTCGTCGGTGGGTGAGGGGGCCGGCTCTGTCGCGAGGCGGCGGAGCAGATCGGCGGCGTCGCCGAGCAGGTCGTCGAGGGGGGCGAAGAAGGAGGTGTCGACGGCTTCGACCAGGGGGAGCGCCTGCCGCACCAGGGCAGTGCCGGTCTCGGTCGGGACGAGCAGGATGGCGCGGGCGTCGGCGGGGTGGTGGTGGCGCTCCAGCAAGCCCCGGTCGGCCAGGGTGCGCAGCACCTGGGAGGTCATCATCGGGTCGGAGCCGGCGAATCTCGCGAGGCGCGTTTGCGTCACGCCCTCGCCGCCGCGCGCCAGCCAGGCGAGGCAGGCGAGGAGGACGAATTGGAGATGGGTTAGGCCGAGCGGGGCGAGCGCCGCCCGCTGCCGCCGCTGCCAGGCGTTGGTCGCCCGCCAAAGGAGGAGCCCGGGGCTTTCGGCCGGGGTCGGGTAGGCCGAACCCGCGAACGAGTCGTCGTCGATGGCCGCCCCGGCGTCGGCGGTCGCCCCCGGTTCGCTCGAACGGCAGGGGTCAGGCGTCAATGCCATCGTCCTCGATGGCGGTCGCATCGATGCCGAGGGCGGCGGCGATCACCGCGAAGTCGGCGGCCGAGATCGCGAGGTGGCCGGCCCGGAACGGGAAGCCCCACCGCCGCTTGTCGCGGACGAAGGCGAGGCGGTCGAGCAGCGGCTCAACGGCCGCTTCGCCGCCCTCGATGTAGCGGACCCGGCGTCGGAACGGGAGGAAGCCCCCACCGGCGTCGACCTGCTCCACCTCCCCCTCGACCCGGCCGAGTGCGGTGAAGCGCCGGCACGGCTCGCCATCCCGCAGCCGCTCCCGCGGCGAGTAGTAGACGAGCCAGTCGCCCGCGGCCATGCGGCGGAGGGGCGCCGCCTTGCCGTGCCCGAGTTGGGCGAACTCCCCAGCGACCCCGCGACGGACATGCTCTCGACACGCCACCCCGATCCAGTACCGCGCCTCGTCCATGGCCCTGGCCTCCTCTGGAATCTCCTCCCGTGGTCGCCCCCATCTCATTCGAGGGTTGCTCAGGTGGGGTTGGCTTCTGCCTGCGCCACGAGGCGGTGGACGGTCTGCGGCAAATCGTTGAAGAGGTCTGCGCCGATCGTCTCGGCATAGGCGGCGGCGGCTGGGCCGGCGATCGAGACCCGATGCGTGACGCGGCTGCGGCTCGGCGACACTGGAGTTACCTCATGCTCGAACCGGAGGACCGCCCCTGGGAGCAAGCTCTCGTCGATGAAGCCGACGTCGGGCCGGACCTCGACCAGGGTGAACGGGACCGGGTCGGTATTGACCGGATGCAGCGTACCGTCGCTTCCCTCCGCGAACGGTCCCGCCAACTCAACCCGAGTGACGCCGTGGTCCCAGCTCGGCCAGGTTGAAACGTCGCTCCATCGAGACCAGATCCGCTCTGGCGGGGCGTCGGTTTCGACGCTGTGCTCGAACGTCCACATGCTGCTTCTCCTCTCCCGGCTTCGCCCTGCACGTCGCGGCCAATCCCCTCTCGGCCGCTGATATACGATGCACGCATATTTTAGCTTCGTCAAGTGCTCGGCGGGGGATCGGGACGATTCGGACTCGGTCGTCCCCAGGCGAACGTGGCTCTTTGTAGGATGGCGTAGCCAGCGGCGCGCCTGAGGACGGGAGGCGTCGCAGCTCTCCGGGCGTTCCGAGATCGGACCAGTTCTGCGCTTCTGGACGAGCGCCCGGATCCTGGGAGAAATTCGGAGTGACGGAGGTAGCGACGAGCGCACGGCCGGTCGGGAGCATTCGTCGCAGCGGGGGTGTCGGACCCGACGGGTGGACGCACCGGACCGGCGAGGCACCTTCCCTCGTCTGAACCGTCCGCCCCGCCGCCCCCGCTTGCCCGCCTGCCCGCGGGCCGCTATCCTCCCGACCGAGATGACGAGCCGCCAAGCCCCCTACCTGCCCCCCGTCGTCGGCATCGTCGGTGCCGGGCAGTTGGCCCGGATGACCTACCAGGCCGCGATCGCGCTCGATGTGCCGGTGCGGCTGCTGGCCGAG
>JBBSNJ010000573.1:0-3055 GCA_038232775.1 Thermomicrobiales bacterium | reverse complement strand
GCGGCGCCCGGCGCCGCTCGGATCGCGGATCGCGGGAGGAGACCGACCGGTGGACGACGAGCGCGGGGTCGAGGCCTACAACTACGCGACGTTCGAGGGGACGGACGACTTCCTGGCCTTCCGGACGGCGCTGCCGGTCGGCTCGGCGGCGCCCGACTTCCCGGTGACGGTGGCCGCCTCCGGCGAAGCCGCCCGCCTCAGCGACTTCTGGCGCGAGCGCGACCTGGTGATCGAGTTCGGCTCCCTGACCTGACCCTACTGCGCGCTGGCGGCGCCAGCGCTCGACGCCTTGGCTGGGGAGTACGCGGCGCGGGGGATCGCCTCCGTCTTCGTCTACACGCGGGAGGCGCACCCCGGCGAGCATTTTCCCGCCCACCGCTCCCCCGAGCAGAAGCTGGCCCACGCCCGCGCCTTCGCCGAGCGCTGGGGGATCGAGCGGCCGGTCCTGGTCGACGACCTGGCGGGGACCGGGCACCGCCGCTACGGCGAGCTGCCGAACATGACCTACCTGGTCGGCCGCGGCGGGCGGGTCCTCTTCCGCGCCGATTGGACCGACCCGGCGACGGTCGAGGCGGCGGTCGGCTACCTGCTCGCCGCCCGCGAGCGGCGGCGCGAGGGACTGCGCCTGAAGCCGTTCTACGCCGAGTTCGTCGGCCACCGCTGGAGCGACCCGGCCGCCTTCGACGCCGGCTTGGCGGTGGCCGGCCCGCAGGCGGGCGCCGACTTCGCGCGGGCGCAGGAGCGCTGGGCGGGCGGCGGCGAGCTCAAGGGGCGGATCGAGATCGGAGAGGGGTAAGCCGGACGCCGGGTGATCGGTGCCGGTGCCCTGGGGATCGGTTTCCACCCCTTCGGCGCTCGGCGGATCGGCGTCGCCCGGCCCTGAAGGGACCGGGCTGAAGCGACGAAGCCCCCCAAGGGAGCTCATCTGGCCCCCGGGGAATCAGCCGGATTCCGGGGGGATCGTGGGGGTTCCCCCGGCGAGCCGCGACCAGGCTCCCCCTTGCCCCTGTCCCGCGCACCGGGAGAGGGGCAAGGGGGTGAGGGCCGGCCGCCGCCGCGGGAAGGCGAGTGTTCTCCCAGATTCCAGATGAGGGCCCCTAGCGGGCAGTGAAAGCATGCATCCGGCTTCCGGATCAGACGAACTTCGGTTGCATCATTCCGCTATCGGCAGTGGGAGCGTCTCCCCTCTCCCGTGCGCGGGAGAGGGGCCGGGGGCCGGGGGCGAGGGTCTTTGTCGGCAACCGGCAGCGATCACCCGGGTTCCGTCTGAGGACCCGCCCCCGCTCCGCCGCGCTCGGGACGCGGGCGCGACGGAGCAACTCTTGACGCTTCGCCCAGATTCCGGATGACCCGGTCCGGGCGCCGCTGGGCCCTCGCCTCTAGGTCGTGGCCGCGGTCGCCATCGCCGGCGCGGGCGCGCTCAGCCCCAGACCCTCGGCGACGCGGGCGCCGTAGTCGGGATCGCACTGGGCGAAGTGGCCGACCATCCGCTCCTGGATCTCGGGCCGGCACTGCTTCAGGTGGTCGACCAGGTTGAAGATCAGGTCGTCGCGCTCCCACTGCTCGATCGCCCGGTAGCGCTCGCCGGCCTGCTGGTACGGGTTGGTCCGCTCGATCGCGGCCCGGACGAGCCGGCCCTCGATCTGCGGGGTGTGCGGGGCGCCCTCCGGCTCGGCTTGGCGGAGCCCGCCGAGGCTGCTCGGCTCGTAGTTGACGTGGGGGTTGGCCCCGGCCTCCGCGCCGTCGACGTAGTAGGTCATCTGGCCGTCGCGCAGGTTGGTCGCCACCGGCCGCTGCGGCTTGTTGATCGGCAGCTGGAGGTAGTTCGGGCCGACCCGGTAGCGCTGGGTGTCGGAGTAGGAGAGGGTCCGGCCGACGAGCATCTTGTCGTCTGAGAAGTCGAGGCCGTCGACCAGGACGCCGGTGCCGAAGGCCGCCTGCTCGACCTCGGCGAAGTAGTTGGCTGGGTTGCGGTCGAGCACCATCCGGCCGACCGGCTGGAGCGGGAAGACGTCCTCCGGCCAGGTCTTGGTGTCGTCGAGCGGGTCGAAGTCGAGCTCCGGGTGCTCGCCGTCGGGCATGATCTGGACGCGCAGCTCCCACTCGGGGAAGTCGCCGCCCTCGATCGCGTCGTAGAGGTCCTGGGTGGCGTGGTTGAAGTTCTTGGCCTGGATCGCCTCGGCCTCGGCCAGCGTCAGCGACTTGATCCCCTGCTTCGGCTTCCAGTGGTACTTGACCAGCACCCCCTCGCCGGCGGCGTTGACCCACTTGTAAGTGTTGACGCCGAACCCCTCCTGGTGCCGGTAGTCGGCCGGGATGCCGCGCGGGCTGAACAGAAAGGTCAGCATGTGCATCGACTCGGGCGTCAGGCTCATGAAGTCGAAGATCCGCTCCGGGTCCTGGCGGTTGGTGACCGGGTCGGGCTTGAGCGAGTGGATCACGTCGGGGAACTTGATCGCGTCGCGGATGAAGAAGACCGGCAGGTTGTTGCCGACCAAATCCCAGTTGCCGTCCTCGGTGTAGAACTTGACGGCGAAGCCGCGGGGATCGCGCAGCGTCTCCGGCGAGGTCCCGCCATGGATCACGGTCGAGAAGCGGACGAAGACGGGGGTCCGCTTCCCCTTCTCCTGGAACAGCTTGGCGCGGCTGACCTCGGCGATCGGGCGGTCGCCGGCGGTGCCGTAGGCCTCGAAGAAGCCGTGGGCGCCGGCGCCGCGGGCGTGGACGACCCGCTCCGGGATCCGCTCCCGGTCGAAGTGGGTGATCTTCTCGATGAACGGGTAGTTCTCGAGGGTGATCGGGCCGCGCTCGCCGACGGTGCGGCTGTTCTGGTTGTCGGGCACCGGGTGCCCCTGGCGGGTGGTCAGGGTCGGCTGCTCGGCGCGCTCGTCCTCATTGCCGTTGCCGTTGAGTTGGGCGTGGCCATTGGTCGGGGTGCCGTTGGTAGCGTCGCTCATGTCGATCTCCTCGTGCCGATCCGGTGAAGCTGCCGACGGCCTTCGCAAGTGGCCGGCCGTCGGCGATGGTCGAACGACGGTGAGGCTACATCCCGGTC
>JBBSNJ010000572.1:0-3056 GCA_038232775.1 Thermomicrobiales bacterium | reverse complement strand
TGCTCGAACGGAGGGTTCTCTCTCACCGTCCGCGCTCCAGCCGCTGCCCGACCGCCGCCGGCGAACGTGCCTCTCCGGCCACGGAGTCCCCTGCCGGAGCACCCGCCTCAGCGCCAAAGCGACCTGGCGCGATCTCGCCCCTGGCGCCGAAGCTCGTGGTCGTCCCCCTGGTCGCCGCGATCACCTTCGTCGCCGTCTACCCGTTCCTTTGGCCGAATCCGATCAGCCGCACCTACGACATCTTCGCCTTCCGCGCCAGCGAGATGGCCAACCAGGCCGACGACTGGCCCAGCTTGGAGGTGGCCTCCCGCGCCGAGGCCGTCCGCCGCGTCGGCGTCAACTTCTACAATCGCTACAGCTACGCTAGGGCCGCGGGTCTCCTCTTCCGAGAGGCGTTGGACATTCACTGGCGGCCGCCCGCCGTCGAGCTCTGCCTCGTCCTGGTCGGTGCCCTTACCTTCGCCGCCGGCGCGATCCGAGCCGGACCGTCGCCGGCCCTCTTGGTCTTCGTTCTGCTCGCCGGGCAGGTGGCGATCACCCTGGGCGGGATGCGCTCCGAGTTCGACCGCTACCACGTGCCGATGGCCCTCTTCGCAACCGTCGCCGTCGGCATCCTCGTCGATCGCACCGGGGTCGCGATCCGGCGGGTCCATGGGTGGTCGTTCCGGCGGTACCGACTCACCGCGCCTCGTGGCCCACTCTCCCCCGACGCTCACCCGCGGCCGGGTCTGAAGCATTGATCTGACCGGCGCGGCGAAACCAAACTTCCTGCTCGGGCGTCTTTTCGGGGTGACGGGCCGGGAAGACCGTCTAGCCACCATGTCCAGCGTTCGCCTGGACAGGTGAGGTACCATTTTGGAGTCTGGCGGTCCTTGTCTCGCCGGGGACCGCGGCAGACCCGTCGCCACCAACGGCCGATCAGCCGGTGCGGTCGACGGGAAAGGGGAGGGGGAAGCATCATGCCTCGATCGTCGTTGCTCCATCGGGCGCTCGCGGCGCCAATCGGTCTCGCCCTCGGCATCGCCTTCGTCGGCGTCGCCGTCGCCCAGGACGCGGCCGCCGACGACCCAGTCGACAGCTCGGACGAGATCATCGAAGACGTCGTCGTCTCGGCTCCGATCATCTCGACCAGCGCCGACGGCGCCTTCGTCGAGTCCACCTCGGGGGTCAACCCCGTCGCCGAAGGCGGCGGCGGCACGCTCGTCTACGGGGACATCACCGGCGGCGTGCCAGCGGTCCCGATCGTCAACTCTCCGGCTCCGGCCCAGCCCGGCAACAACCGTCAGCCCGAGCCGAGCGAGCCGGAGCCAAGCGAGCCGGCCCCGAGCGAACCGGCCCCGGCGCCCGCTCCCCCCGCCCCCGCCCCCGCGACCTCCGCCGCCGACCAGGACGGCGACAACATCAACGACGCCGACGAGCCGGCGTTGGGCCTCGACCCGACCAACATCGACACCGACGGCGACTTCATCGACGACGGCTACGAGTTGAACGGGCTCGGCACCGACCCCACCCTGTTCGACACCGACGGCGACGGTCGGGGCGACGGCGAGGAGGTCTACGGCTCCTTCACCGACCCGCTCGTCCCCGACGGCGGCCCCGCCGCCCCACCGGCCCCGCCGGTCCTGGCCGCGCCCGCTCCGGCGGCAGCCCCTGGCCCCGCCCCCGCCTCCGCTCCGATCTCGATCCCGGGCGCGACCGGGCCGATCTCGGCCACCGAAGGCGACGCGTCCACCCGCGGACCGGGCGCGGCCGAAGCCGACCCCGGCACGATCAGCAGCCCGTCGGTCTCCGAGCAGACCGTCCCGTTGACCGAAGCGGCGCCGTTCGCGACCTCCTCCTGCGGCGACTTCGGCTCCTGGTACGATGCCCAGCTCGGCTACGAGAGCGCGGGTCGGCTGACTGCCCCCGATGGCCTGGTCAGCGCGCTGGACCCCGACTTCGATGGCATCGCCTGCGAAGAGCGAATGATCTAGGTCTGGGGCTACGTCACGCTCCGCTCGACGCCGTCCTGGGCCGCGCCCAGGGCGGCGTCGGCACGTCGGGAACCATGAGGGCAACTTCGGCGGCTTGACGACGGGAGGGCGCCCGATGCGAATCGCGGTCGCGAGCGACCACGCCGGCTACGATCTGAAGCCTCGCCTGATCGAGTCCCTCCGGGCCTGGAACCACGAGGTCGCCGATCTCGGTTGCCATACCCCGGATCCCGTCGATTTCCCCGACCTCGCCCGCCTCGTCGCCGATGCCATCGTGCGCGGCGAGGCCGACCGCGGACTGCTCGTCTGCGGCACCGGAGTCGGCGCCTCGATCGCCGCCAACAAGATCGCGGGCGTCCGCGCCGCCCTCTGCCACGACGTCCACTCCGCTCACCAGGCGGTCGAGCACGACGACGCCAACGTCCTCTGCCTCGGAGCCCAGATCGTGGGCCCGTGGCTGGCCGTCGATCTCCTCCGCGCCTACTTCGAGGCCGAGTTCCAAGACGAAGCGCCCTTCCGTCGCCGCCTCGCCAAAATCGCGGCCCTGGAGCGAGCGAAGAGTGCTGACCGATCCCAGCAATCTCAGGGATGACACCGGAACCTGTTTGAACACACCCGCTCTCGTCTGATATGGAATCCGGTTGAACCGTGGCGCGTTGGCAGCTGAAGGCTCCCCTCTCCTGCCGCAGCGGGAGACGGCGGAGGCGAGGGCCTCTCTCCGGCAACCACAACTGATACGATATCCGGGTTGATCGTGGCGTTCGCGGCGCCGGCCCTCACCCCCCAACCCCCTCTCCCGCTGCGGCTGGAGAGGGGGAGCCGAAGCGCTACTGAATCATCCGAACTCGATATGATGCGGAATCGCGGTGGATCGTGGGTGGTTCCCGCCGGTCCGTAACCGCGCTCCCCTCTCCCGGTGCGCGGGAGAGGGGCTGGGGGTCAGGGCCTCCCTCCGGGTAGACGAAGCTTTTACCCGAAGTTCGTATGACTCCTCCGACCGGTCGTTGGGGCGCAGCGAGCGTCGCCCCAAAGGCATCGATGGCGGTGCTGAGCTGCGGGTCGAGCAGGAGTTGGACGGTGCTC
>JBBSNJ010000571.1:0-3060 GCA_038232775.1 Thermomicrobiales bacterium | reverse complement strand
GCCACCAAGTGGTACGTCGAGCAGATCCTGGAGGCGGGCTGCGCCTTCGTCAACTGCATCTCCGTCTTCATCTCCCGCGAGGAGTACTGGCAAAAGCGCTTCCTCGAGCGCGGCCTCCCCGTCGTCGGCGACGACATCAAGAGCCAGGTCGGCGCCACGATCACCCACCGGATGTTGGCCCGCCTCTTCGCCGACCGCGGCGTCCGGGTCGACCGGACCTACCAGCTCAACTTCGGCTGCAACACCGACTTCATGAACATGCTCGAGCGGGAGCGGCTCGACTCGAAGAAGGTCTCCAAGACGAACGCCGTCACCTCCCAGATCGACTACCTGCTCCCCTCGACCGACGTCCACGTCGGCCCCTCCGACTACGTCCCCTGGCTCCAAGACCGCAAGTGGTGCCACATCCGGATGGAGGGCACGACCTTCGGCGATGTCTCCCTCAATCTGGAGCTCAAGCTCGAAGTTTGGGACTCCCCGAACTCGGCTGGTGTCGTCATCGACGCCGTCCGCTGCGCCAAGCTCGCCCTCGATCACGGCGTCGCCGGCGCCCTGCTGGCCCCTTCCGCCTACTTCATGAAGTCGCCCCCCGAGCAGTACCACGACGACCTCGCCCGCGACCGGGTCGAGGAATTCATCCAAGTTTACGGGCGGCCGGCGGTGGAGCGGTCGGTGGCGACCCCGGCTGCCGCCGGTGACGGGGCCTAATACGAAGTTCGGGTGAACACTGGCGCTTCCCGGATAATGGGCCCTCACCCCCAGCCCCTCTCCCGCGCACGGGAGAGGGGAGCCCGTCCACCGGCCCGGAGCGAGAGTGTTCAACCGGATTTCGATTCTCCGCCGACCCCTCTCTCGTGCAAGGGAGGAGGATCGTCGCTGGGATCCGAGCGGTTCTGCCAGAGTGCGCACCGCCTCTCTCCGGTAGGCGACATCCGCCGGTTACCTGCCGGTGCCTTCGCGAGTTGCCGGCTTGGGTCGTCTCCCCGGTCTCCGATCCGAAGTGGTACCGTGGCGTCGGCCGCGCTCGCGGAGTCGGACCGGGGACGGGTCGTCCCAGGGAGAGCAGATGACGACAACGTGGCGAACCCGAATCGGACTGATCGTAGCGATCGCCGTCGGCGTGATCGGCCTCGGTTGGAGCGGCGGACTGGCCCAAGACGCTACCCCGGTCGCCGTCCAAGGGTCACCGGCGGCGTTGCTCTCGCGGGTGCTCGTATCCCTCAGGGAAGGGAACTGCGGCGATCCGACCGGCGCCGAAGTCGCGTCGGCCGAACTCGCCCTGCGCTCGCCCGCGGCGATGGATTCGGGGACGCCGCCTTCGGGATCGGCCGCGATCGCCGGCGGCGTCGCGACGCTGGCCGTGCCGTTCGCCGATCTGCTCGCCCGGCCGCACGTCGTCACCGTCTCCCAACCCGGTCCGGGAGGGGAGAGCCGCGTCGGCTGCGGCGAAATCGCCGGTCTGGCTGGGGACGGGGGGGTCGCCGTCTCGCTCGCCGGGGAGGAGGGCTCCGCTCCCGCCGGTGTCGCCTGGCTGGGAGCCTCCGCCGAGGAGACGACGAGCCTCGCGCTGGTCCTCCTGGGAGGGGGGGCATCACCCTGTCCCCCGGGCCGAGGGGGGACGCCGGTCACCGGTTCGCTCAGTCCGGATCTGGTCTTCGACGTCCAGGCGGCGGCCTCTGGTGTCGAGCTGGAAGTGGAAGTCGCCGTCGAATCGCTCGATATCGACCTGAACTCGAGTGTGCTCGACCTCGACCTGTTGCTCGACGGCCTCGACCTGCGGCTGGGGCTCGCCTCCGACGTGCTCTGCCTCGACGCCGACCTGATCACCGGTCTCCCCCTCCTCCCCGGAGGCACCCCGGCCGCGACACCGGCCCCGGAGACTGGATAGAGCGACGTTCGGGCGATCGTTGGAGGGCCGCGCTCCGGCCCACCGAAGCGATTACCCGGGTTCCGTCTGAGGCAGGCGGGCGCCGGCCCGGCGTTGCCCGGCCCTAAAGGGACCGGGCTGAAGCCGGCTGAAGCCGGCTGCGCACGGTAGGGGCGGCGATCGCCGCGGAGAGAGCCCCGTTTAGGGGGCTTCGTCGGCTCAGCCCGGTCCCTTTAGGGCCGGGCGGCGCTGGGCCGGCGATCGCGCCGCTGGCCACGTTCCCGGCACCCTCATCCAGACGCCAGAAACGGGAGTCCAGGTGATCGCTGGCGCTTCCCGGTAATGAGCCCGCACCCACAACACCATGGCCCCTCTCTCGTGCGGAGGAGAGGGGAGCCGGTCCCCCTCTCCATAGCAGAATGGGCCGACCGGATTCCGGCTGAGGGCCTCTTTCCGGGAAGCAGCAGCACTCAACCGCACCTCAGGTAGTCGAACTGGTGTTCTGTCCGTACACAGTGTACAATAGTCAGAGTATCCGTTTGCGCCCGGCGCCGGGCATTGCCGCCATGCTTCACGTTCCAGCCAACCACTCACCGGCCGAGGTCGCCGTGTCCGTTGCCCCCCCCGAGACCGTCCGCGACCTCCTGGAAGCCCGCGAGGCCGCTTGGTTCGCGCCCGCGGCCTGCCGCAGCGTCGGCGCGCCGCGCCGCGCTCTGGAAGCCGAGAGCAGCGTCCGCACCGCTTTCCAGCGCGACCGCGACCGCATCCTCCACACCAAGTCGTTCCGTCGCCTGATGCACAAGACCCAGGTCTTCATCGCCCCCGCCGGCGACCACTTCCGCACCCGCCTCACCCACACCCTGGAGGTGACCCAGGTCGCCCGCACAATCGGCCGCGCCCTCCGCGTGAACGAGGACTTGATCGAGGCGATCGGGCTCGGTCACGACCTCGGCCACACCCCGTTCGGCCACGCCGGCGAAGCCGCCCTCGCCGACGCCTTCCCCCACTTCCGCCACAACGAGCAGAGCCTACGCATCGTCGACGACCTCGAGCGCGACGGTCGCGGCCTCAACCTGACCGAGCCGGTGCGAGACGGCATCCTCCGGCACTCCAAGTACCGCTCCGGCATCGCCGGCACCGGCGGCACCGCGCCCCAGACCCTCGAGGGCCAGATCGTCCGCATCTCCGACGCT
>JBBSNJ010000570.1:0-3062 GCA_038232775.1 Thermomicrobiales bacterium | reverse complement strand
TGATGGAGCCCCGCTCGTCGCGGGCGACGCCGGCGGCCCCAGCGCCGAGGCGGTCGGTGTTCGGGGTCCGGCCCACGGCGACCCGGAGGTGGCGGCCGTCCAGCCCCCGCTCGCCGTTCCCCTCGATGATCGTGAGGCGCACGCCCCCGGTCTCGGCGCGGGGCGCGACGCGGACGGCCCCGGCGCCGATTCGGAGAGCGAGGCCGTCGTCGCGCGGGATTGTCTCGACCGCGGCCGCGACCTCGGCGTCCGTGCCGCCGGGCAGGTGAGGCCCGCGCTGGACGACCGTGACCTCGCCGCCGAAACGGCGGAACATCTGGGCGAACTCGACCCCGACCGAGCCGCCCCCGAGCACCAGCAGCTGTTCAGACACCTCGGCCAACTCCATGATCGAGGTCGAGTCGAGCGCGGGCACGTCCCCCAGTCCGGGGAGCAGCGTCCTCGCCGGCCGCTCGCCGTCGTCGAGGACGATCAGGTCCGCGCTCAGCGCCACCCCCTCCCCCCCGGCCAGGGCAACGGCCAGCGCCATCGGGCCGGTGAAGCGGGCCTCGCCCCGGAGCAGATCGAGACCGTCGGTCTCCACCAATCCCCGCCCCGCCCCGCCCCGCTCCGGAAACGGTCGACGATCCAGCGCTTGCGTTCCCGGACCGTGGCCAGATCGACATCCACGTCGCCGAGGCGGATCCCATACGCCCTTCCGCGGCGGGCGAGCGCGGCGACCCGAGCGCTGGCGACCATCGTCTTGGTGGGGGTGCATCCCTCGTTGACGTCGGTGCCGCGACGTGCTCCCGCTCGACGATCGCGGTGTTGCGCCCGGCTTCGGCCAGGGCCGACGCGAGCGGGCCGCCGCCCTGGCCGGCGCCGACGACGATCGCGTCGTCGTGGGTGGCGGGGCGCGACCGACCGCCCTCTCTCGCCTGAGCCATAGCCATCGCTCAGGCATTCAACCTCGGCCGGCAGACGGGATCGAGCCTACCCCGGAGGGGACCACGCCGGCCGGCGACGGCGCGCTACCCGGCGGTCACCGGGACTTCGACCGACGACCGACGACAGCGCCGCGTGCGGACTTCTTGGACGCGGCGGCAACTCTAGCCACGCGGGGTCGCCGGTCCGGTCGAGCCCCCCACACGCTCAAAGCGAAAGACCGGGTGCCGTCGATCCCGCCTCCACGTTCCCGCGGTCCCCGGAGAGGGCACGATCGAGGTTGAAGGCGGCGCTGATCAGGGCGAGGTGGGTGAACGCCTGGGGAAAGTTCCCCAGCGACTCCCCGCTCGGGCCGATTTCCTCCGAGTAGAGCCCGAGGTGGTTGGCGTAGCTGAGCATCCGCTCGAAGATCAGCCGCGCCTCGTCCACCCGCCCGGCCCGCGTCAGCGCCTCGACCAGCCAGAAGCTGCACATGCTGAAGGTGCCCTCCCGCCCTTCCAGCCCGTCCGGGATTTGCTCGGGCAGGTAGCGGTAGACGAGCGCGTCGACGACGAGTCCCCCTTGCCGCGGCGGGCGCATGATCGCGTCGAGCGTCGACAGCATGCGGGGGTCGGTCGGGGCGACGAAGAAGGTCAGGGGCATCAGCAGGGCCGAGGCGTCGAGCGCATCGCCCCGGTAGTGGCCGACGAAGGCCTGCTGCTCGGAGCTCCAGCCGCGGAGCATGATCTCCTCGTAGATCCGGTCCCGCTCCTCGGTCCAGCGGTCCTGCGGAGCAGGGAAGGAGCGCTTGGCGGCGAGGCGCAGCCCCCGGTCGAAGGCGACCCAACTCATCAGCTTGGAGAAGACGACCTGCCGCTCGCCGGAGCGGACCTCCCAGATGCCTTCGTCGCGGCGTTGCCAGTTGTCGCCGAGCCAGTCGAGCATCCGGCGCAAGTGCGTCCAGAGCTCGTAGGAGACCGGGGCGACGTGTTTGTTGTAGAGGTACGCGGCATCGAGCAGCTCGCCGTAGATGTCGAGCTGGAGCTGGTCGACGGCGCCGTTGCCGATGCGGACCGGGCGGGAGCCGCGGTACCCCTCCAGGTGGTCCAGGGTCTGCTCCGGCAGCTCCTGGCGGCCGTCGACGCCGTACATCGGCTGGAGGGGACCGACCGGAGTCGGCTCGTGCGCCCGCTGGTCAAGCCACTCCATGAAGTGGAGCGCCTCGCTCTCGAGGCCGATCCGGAGCAGCGCGTAGAGGGTGAAGGCGGCGTCGCGGATCCAGGTGTAGCGGTAGTCCCAGTTCCGCTCGCCGCCGATCACCTCAGGCAAGGAGGTCGTCGCCGCGGCGATGATCGCCCCGGTCGGGCGGCAACTGAGGAGCTTGAGGGCGAGGGCCGAGCGGTGGACCTCCTCCCGCCAGCGCCCCTTGTAGGTGCATCGGCCGAGCCAGCGGCGCCAGTAGTTGACGGTCTGGGCGAACTCGGCCTCCGATTCGGGGCCGCTCATCGGCGGCTGGCAGCGCTGGCCCGGTTCGACCTCGGACAGGACGAAGGCGGCGACCTGCTCGTCACGCAGGGTGAAGCGGGCCGTCGCCCCCCGTTCGTGCCGCTCCAGCGGCACCGACGCCGCCAGCCCGAGGGTGAGGTCTCCACCGCGGAAGACGGCGCCATGCTCCTGGATCTCCGTCTCCGTCGCGACGCGGGCGTAGTCGAAGGCGGGGAAGCAGGCGATCTCCCACGGCACCACGCCGCGGGCGGTTCGGATCTGGCGGACCAGGCGGCGGGGCTCGCCTGGGTCGAGGTCGACCGGCATCCAATCGACCACCTCGCCCACGCCGTCGGGGAAGAGGAAGCGGGTAATCAGGACGTTGGTGTCGGGCCAGTAGAGCTGCTTGCGGACAACCCCGTCCTCCGGCAGCGCCGGCGCGATCTTGAAGTGCCCGCCCTTGGCGTCGTCGAGGATCGCGGCGAAGACGCTCGGGGAGTCGAAGAACGGCCAGCAGAACCAATCGATCGAGCCATCCATCCCGATCAGCGCGGCGGAGTGGAGGTCGCCGACGATCCCGTAGTTCTCGATCGGTCGATAGGGCACGGCAGCTCCCACGAAGGCGTCAGGTGCCTGGAACGACCGGCCGGACCGCTCTCGGTCGGTCTCGGTCG
>JBBSNJ010000569.1:0-3062 GCA_038232775.1 Thermomicrobiales bacterium | reverse complement strand
CGCGCGCCCGCTCGCCATCATGGGGCGAGAGCGGCGATCGCCCCCCGGGGTCCGCTCGCTGTCTCACGCCGCCACCTCGCGCGCGGCGCCGGTCGCGAGGGCCATGATCTTCTCCTGGGTGGCCTCGGCCCGCGACAGCTCGCCGACGATCCGCCCCCGCCGCATCACCAACACTCGGTCGCTCATCCCCAAAACCTCGGGCAGCTCGGACGAGATCATCAGGATCGCGACCCCCTGCCGAGCGAGGTCGTTCAGCAAGTGGTGGACCTCCGCCTTGGCCCCGACGTCGACCCCGCGGGTCGGTTCGTCGACGATCAGCACCTTGGGCCGCAGCGCCAACCACTTCGCGATCACCACCTTCTGCTGGTTGCCGCCGGAGAGGTTGACGACCTTCTGCTCCAGGCTCGGCGTCCGCACCTGGAGCGCCCGCACGAACTCCTCGGCCCGCTCCCGCTCGGCGCCGAGGCGGACAAACCCGGCCCGGACCAGACTCGGCAGGCTGGCGAGGCTGATGTTCTCCCGCACCGCCAACCCCAGCACCAGTGCCTGCGCCTTCCGGTCCTCGGGCACCAGGCCGACCCCCACCCGGATCGCGTCCCGCGGCGAGGCGATCGCCGCCGGCCGGCCCTCGATCAGCACCTCCCCCCGGTCGAAGGGATCGGCCCCGAAGATGGCCCGCGCCACCTCGGTCCGGCCGGAACCGACCAGCCCGGCCAGACCGACGATCTCTCCCGCCCGGACCGAAAGATCGACGCCGTCGAGAACGATCGCCGACGGGTCGCGCGCCGACCCCGTCCGCCCGAGCCCGCGCACCTCCAGCATCGGCGCCGCGTCCGGTCCGACCGCCGCCCCCTCCTTCTGGAACAGATCGCCGAGCGAGCGGCCGACCATCAACTGCACGATCGTCTCCGGGGTCGCCTCGGCGATCGCCATCTCCCCGACGTTCTGCCCGTCGCGCAGCACCGTCACCCGGTCGCAGATGGCGAAGATCTCCTCCAGCCGGTGGGAGATGAAGATCACCCCCAAGCCCTTCTCCTTCAGCCCCCGGATGATCTCGAGCAGGGCCGCCACCTCGGTGTCGGTCAGCGCCGAGGTCGGCTCGTCCATGATCACGAGACGGGCGTTGAGCGAGAGCGCCTTGGCGATCTCGACCATCTGTTGCTCGGCCACCGAGAGATCGCGCACCGTCGCGTCGGGGCGCAGCGAGACGCCGAGTTGATCGAGCAGGCCCCGCGCCCGCCGCTCGAGCTCTCCCCGCCGCAGGAAGCCGCCCGCGCTCGGCTCCCGGCCGACGAAGATGTTCTCGGCCACCGTCAAATTCGGCATCAAATTGAACTCTTGGTAGATGATCGCGATCCCCAGCTGCTGCGCCTGCCGCGGCCCCTGGAGGCTGACCGGGCGACCGTCGAACAGGAGTCGGCCCCCATCCGGCGGGTAGACCCCGGAGAGCACCTTCATCAGCGTGCTCTTGCCGGCCCCGTTCTCCCCGACGAGACCGAGGCACTCTCCGGCGTGGACGGCGAGGCTGACCTCACGCAGGGCCTGGACGCCCGGAAAACTCTTCGAAATGCCGTCCATCTGGAGGAGCGGCCGGCCGCCACCCGTCTCCGCGCCAAGGCGCGCGCGTTCCGTTGATCGGGCCTGGTCGCCCTGGACCATTCGTCGCTCCACCCTGCTCTCGACCACGACCGCGCCATTATCAACATCGGGGGCGGCGGCCGCAATCAGCGCCGCCGGTGCCGCGAAACGGGCAAGTCGCCAACTTCCGCCGCCCGTCCTCGGCCCGCCTCCAGGCACCCGTCCGTCCAGTCCTCCGACGCGCGATGGCTCGGCTCTCCCGGTCTCGGGAGGTGGGGGAGCCGGCACCGCCATCTCGAAGGTTTCTACGGGAGTCGATCGAGCCGTTCCGCTACCGGGAGTGGGAACGTCTCCCCTCTCCCGCGCACCGGGAGAGGGGTCTGGGGTGAGGGCCTCTCTAGCTAGCCGTATCCATGACCCGAAATTCGTATCAACCACCAACGTGGCGCCGAGGTCTCCCCGCGCCGCGACCGCCGCGTCGCTCGCGGAGAGAGCGCCGAGCGCTCAGTCGCCGGCCCGCACCAGATCCCCCGCGGGAGGCGTCTCCGACGCCGTCCCCTCGGCCACCCGCTTCGCCACCGTCTCGGTGATCAGGCGGGCGCCTCGCTGGTAGGTCAGGTACGAGTAGATCCACTGGATCGAGACGATCACCCGGTTGCGGAACCCGATCAGGTTGAAGACGTGGATCAGTGCCCAGGCGAGCCAGGCGACGAGCCCCGACAGCCGCAGCCCGCGGATGTCGGCTACCGCCGAGTTGCGCCCAATCGTCGCCATGTTGCCCCGGTCGCGGTACCGGAAGCGGCGCCGCGGCTCCCCCCGGATCGCACGCAGGATGTTCTCGGCCGTCGCCTCCCCCTGCTGGATCGCGACCGGCGCCGTGCCCGGCAGCGGTTTCCCCTTCGCGTCCTTGGCCGCCGCCTGGTCGCCGAGGACGAAGATCTCGGGGTGGCCCGGCACGCTCAGGTCGGGGCCGATCAGCACCCGCCCCGCCCGATCGACCTCGACCTCCGACCCGAGTGTGCGCCCGATCGGGGAGGCCCGCACCCCCGCCGCCCAAACCACCGCCCCGGCCCCGATCGTCTCGTCGCCGACGCGGACCAGCCCCGGCTCGATCCCCGTCACCGCGCTCTTGAACCGGACCTCGACCCCGAGCCGCTCCAGCTCCCGCCGCGCCTTCTCGCCGAGCTGTTCGGGGAAGGTCAGCAGCAGCCGGTCGGCCGCCTCGAGCAGGATCACGCGGGCCTTGGTCGGGTCGATCCGCTGGAAGTCCTCGGCCAGCGCGTAGCGGGCGATCTCGGCGATCGCGCCCGCCATCTCGACCCCCGTTGGTCCCCCACCGACGACGACGAACGTCGTCCACGCCGCCCGTTTGGCCGGGTCGGATTCCCGCTCGGCGTCCTCGAAGGCGACCAGGATCCGGCGCCGGATCTCGGTCGCGTCCTCGAGGCTCTTGAGGCCGGGGGCGAACGGCTCCCACTCGTCGT
>JBBSNJ010000568.1:0-3062 GCA_038232775.1 Thermomicrobiales bacterium | reverse complement strand
GACCTCGCCGCCCGCGAGGCCGACACCGCCCTCGTCTGCATGCAGTCGGAGGACGAGGGCAACACCTACCGGATGATCTTCGACTCGACCAACGAGGCGAGCGTCTTCGCCAAGCACCTCAAGCTGCGGCAGGCGATGCTCTCCGCGATGAACCGCGAGGCGATGGTCGAGGTGCTCGGCTTCGGGGCCGGGCTCGGCCGCCGCTTCCTCCTCCCCACCGCGTCCTTCGCCTACGACGAGTCGCTGCCGTCCTACTGGTTCGACCTGGAGCAGGCCCGCCAGCTCGTCCAGGAGGTGCTGGCCGAGGATCCGTCGGTCGCCGGCCCGGACGGCACGATCCCGGTCACGCTGACCGCGATCGACCGCGCCATCGACAAGGCCCAGGCCGAGATGATCAAGCAGATGGCCGACGCCGTCGGCTTCGAGGTGACGATCGAGATCCTGGAGCGGGCGGCCTGGGTCGCCAAGCTGGTCCGCATCCCCGGGCAGGAGGGGGGCAGCTTCGAGTTCGGGACGATGCGCAACCCGGTCGCCCCGACCGACCCCGACCTCGAGTGGCGGACTTTCTACTACTCCACCGGCGGCTTCAACGTCGGCCACCTCGCCGATCCCGCCTACGACGACCTGATCGACGAGGCCGCGGCGACCTACGATCTCGAAGCGCGCGCCGCCCTCTACCGCCAGCTCGCCCAGTTGGCCTACGACGAGGTGTGGTACGGCTTCCTCTGGCAGCAGAACTGGAACTGGGCCTTTACCGACAACCTCGAGGGGTACGAGGAGCCGGTCACCAACCGCTGGCGGTTCGACGACACCTGGCTCGAAGAAGAATAGGGGATCCGAGCCGTGGCGCGCGCCGGGTGAGGCATCCCCGGCCGCGCCCCGGCCGGCGGGCTCGATCCGGTCGGTTGGGCCGGGGGCGAGCGAACCTCGGCCTGGGGGGCACCGGCACCGATGATGCGCTACGTCCTCCAGCGTCTGGCCCAGATGATCCCGGTCGTGCTGCTGGTGAGCGTCATCTCGTTCGCGCTCACCTTTCTCCTGCCGGGCGACCCGGCACGCCTGATCCTCGGCGACCAGATGGCGGCCGACCAGGACGCCTACCAGGCCGTTCGCCGCGAGCTCGGGCTCGACCGTCCGGTCCCGATCCAGTACCTCGACTGGCTCGGCGGCACCCTCACCGGCGACCTGGGGACATCGACCCGGGACCGGCTGCCGGTCGTCGCCGGCGTCGGCGAGCGGCTGCCGGTGACGCTGGAGCTGAGCGCCCTGGCGCTGCTGCTGGCGCTCGCCGTGGCTCTCCCGGCCGGGGTCGTCTCGGCGATGAAGCCGAACTCGCGCTGGGACGTGGGGTGCAGCCTCTTCTCGCTCTGGGGGGTCGCGATCCCCCACTTCTGGCTCGGCATCCTCCTCATCTATGGCTTCGCCGTCTTCCTCGACCTGCTGCCCCCCTCCGGCTACGTGCCGTTCGCCGACGATCCGGCGGCGAACTTGAAGCACATGGTCCTCCCCGCGGTCACGCTCGGCGTCGGGCTGGCGGCGGTGATCATGCGGCAGGTCCGATCGTCGCTGATCGAAGTCTTGCAGCAGGAGTACGTCACCACCGCCCGCGCGAAGGGGTTGGCGACCCGGGCCGTGGTCGGCCGGCACGCGCTCAAGAACGCCCTGATCCCGGTGGTGACGGTGATCGGCCTCCAGGTCGGGCTCCTCTTCGGCGGCGCCGTCATCACCGAGAGCATCTTCTCGATCCCTGGTCTCGGCCGGTGGGCGGTCGATTCGATCCTGTGGCGCGATTTCCCGGTGGTTCAGGCCGTCTCGCTGGTGATGGCGATCGGCGTCCTCGTCACCAACCTGGTGACCGACATCGCCTACGCCTACATCGACCCGCGCATCCACCACGCCGGGTGACGGGGCACCGTGCGCAGAGCACCGGGCGTGAGCGAGGAGAGTGATGGCGACGACGGCGGCGGTCGGGGCACCACGCGGCGGGGCCGAGCGTCAGGCGCCGGTCCGCCCGTCGCTGGCGTTCGCCCGCCGTCTGCTGCGCACCCGCTTGACGCCGGTGGCGGCGCTCGTGATCCTCGGCCTAGTCTTCTGCGCCGTCTTCGCCGGCGTCGTCGCCCCCTACGACCCAACGCTCCAGGACTACGCCGCGACCAACCAAGGCCCTTCTGCCGCCCACTGGTTCGGTACCGACAACCTGGGGCGGGACATCCTCAGCCGCGTCATCTACGGCTCGCGGGTCTCGCTCCTGGTTGGGGCGGTGGCGGTCGGCATTGGACTGCTGTTCGGGGTCGGCCTCGGGGTCGCCGCCGGGCTCGCCGGCGGCAAGACCGACGCCGCGCTGATGCGCGTCACCGACGCGATCTGGGCCTTCCCGGCCCTGATGCTGGCCCTCGCCGTCACCTCCGTGCTCGGGCGGGGGGTGACCAATGCGATGATCGCGATCGGGATCGTCAACATCCCCTTCTTCGCCCGCCTCGCCCGCGCCTCGACCCTCTCGGTGCGGGCGACCGACTTCGTCCTCGCCGGCCGGGCGCTCGGCCTGACCGGCACCGGGATCGCCCTCCGCTATATCCTCCCCAACATCACCGCGCCGCTGACCGTCCAGGCCAGTCTCCTCTACGCGGTCGCGATCATCACCGAGGCCTCCCTCAGCTTCCTCGGGGTCGGGGTCCAGCCGCCGGCACCGAGCTGGGGTCTCGACCTCCGCACCGGCTACCAGTTCATGTCGACCAGCCTCTCCCAAGCCTTCTTCCCGGGGTTGGCCATCTTCGTCACCGTCCTCGCCCTCAACTTCCTCGGCGACGGTCTCCGGACCGCGCTCGACCCTCGCCTCTGGCGGCGCGGCTGATGGCGGCCGAGGCGGGACCGGAGCACTCGGCCGCGCTCGAGCGGCGTGCGGGAGCAGCGATGGAGCGCGAACCGGCTTTCGGCGTCGTCGATTGCGACATCCGGCTGGCCGTGCCCTCGGTCACGGTCCTGCTCCCGTACCTGGATGATCACTGGCGCCACTACCTCCGCGAGACGAGGTTCCAGGGCCCGGTGGATCCCGCCGCCCGGCG
>JBBSNJ010000567.1:0-3068 GCA_038232775.1 Thermomicrobiales bacterium | reverse complement strand
GATCGGGCCGCGGGCGGTGTTGACGAGGGAGGCGGTCGGCTTCATCCGGCGGAGGCGGTCGGCGCCGATCAGACCTCGGGTCTCCGGGGTCAGCGGGCAATGGATGGTCACCAGATCGGCGCGGGGGAGGAGGTCGTCGAGGGGGAGCAGCTCGGCGCCGGCGGCGGCGACGGCGGCGGGGTCGCCGTAGGGGTCGGCGACGAGGAGCGTCAGGCCGAAGGGGCGGGCGCGGGCGGCGACCGCCTGGCCGAGGCGGCCGCAGCCGACGATGCCGAGGGTAAGCTCGCGGAGGGGGGGAATTGGACCGCGGAGGATGGTGCGGGTGGCGGGGCCGTGGCGGGTCCAGGCGCCGGCGCGGAGGTCGCGGTCGAGCTCGACCAGGCGGCGGTTGAGGGCGAGGAGGAGGGCAAGGGCGTGGTCGGCGACCTCGGCGGTGCAGTAGCCGGGGTAGTGGGTGACGACGATGCCCTGGTCGGTGGCGGCGTCGAGGTCGACGTTGTCGAGGCCGACGCCGTAGCGGGCGACGACGCGGAGGCCGGGGAGGCCGGCGAGGACGCGGCGGGTGATCGCCTCGCGGGTGCTGACGAGGAGGGCGTCGGCGCCGGCGCCGGCGACGATCAGATCATCCTCGGAGAGGGAGGGGGCGCCGCGGAGGTCGATCGCGAGGTCGTCGACCTCGGCGACGAGGGCGCGCTCCATCTCCAAGCCGGAGGTCTCGTTGCCGTACCGATCGGAGGTGACGACGACGGTGACGGACGGGGGGGCGGCAGGGGGCATCCGGGGGACTCCTCGGGTCGAAGGCGGCGGCCAGTGGCCGTACTATCGCACAGGCGAGTGCGTTGGAGCCCCAGAACCGGGCCAGCGCGCCTGGCGACCCGCGATCAATCAGGACTCGGAGCCGGTGGCCGTGACCCGAAGTGGCCCATCGCGCCGGGCGGAGGCCGGACGGGCCGTTCGGCGCGGGAAACCACCTGCCCCCGCCGAACGCCGGCGCGAGGTTGGCCCAGCCGTGGACCGCGAATCCAGCTACGTCCCCAGCCGGCGGACGTGGATCATGTTGGTGCGGCCGGAGACGCGAGTCATCGGCAGCGAGCCGGCGATCAGGGCGTAGGCGCCCTCGGTGGCGAGCCCTGCGGCGACGATGTCGCGGCCGGCGATCCGGAAGAGGTGGTCGGGATCGTCCTCGAGCCCGACGACGGTGGCGCGGACGCCCCAGACGAGGTTGAGGCGACGGGCGATCGCCTCGTCGGTGGCGACGCCGATGATCGGGGGCCGGGGGCGGTACTTGGCGACGCGGCGGACCGCGCTGCCGGTCAGGGTGAAGACGACGATGTGCTCGACCGGGGACTGGTCGGCCAGCTCGCGGGCGGCGCGGGCGATGGCGTCGGCGACGACGAGGCTGGCCTCCTCCTGATCGGGCAGGGGGAGGTCGGCGGCGGCGGTCCGGATCGGGCCGTCGCGCTCCGCCTCGCGGATGATCCGGCCCATCGTCTGGACCGCCTCGACCGGGTAGCCGCCGACCGCCGTCTCGGCCGAGAGCATCACGGCGTCGGTGCCGTCCCACACCGCGTTGGCGACGTCGCTCGTCTCGGCCCGGGTGGCGACCGGCTGGGTGATCATCGACTCCAGCATCTGGGTGGCGGTGATGACCGGGACGGCGCGCTCGTTGGCGACGCGGATGATCTCCTTCTGGGCGCGGGGCACCTGCTCGGCCGGCATCTGGACGCCGAGGTCGCCGCGGGCGACCATCAGCCCGTCGGCGACGGCGGCGATGGCGCGGACGCTGGCCAAGGCGTCGGGCCGCTCGATCTTGGCGATCAGGGCGGGGGGGGTGCCGCCCTGCCAGCCGGCGACGGCGCGGGCGAGGCGGAGATCGGCGGCGTCGGTGACGAAGCTGAGACCGAGGAAGTCGACCCCCTGCTCGACCCCGAACGCCAGATCGGCCCGGTCGACCTCGGTCAGGGAGCCGCCCTTGATCGTGGCGCCGGGGAGGGTGACGCCCTGCTTGCCGAGGAGCAAACCGCCGCGGCCGACGTGGCAGTAGCCGACGCCGCCCTGGACCCGCTCGACGAGGAGCTCGATCAGCCCGTCGGAGATCAAGATCCGGGAGCCGGGCTGGACGACGTCGAACAGGGCGGGGTAGTCGATCCCGATCCGCTCCAGGGTGGTCGGGACCGGCTCGTTGACGATCTCGATCGTCGAGCCGCGGGCGATTGGAACCTTCTCCTCGCCCCCGAGGGGGCCGGTCCGGATCTTGAGCCCGCGCAGGTCGAACAGGATCGGGACCAGGCGGCCGAGCTCGGCGGCGCAGGAGCGGACCTCCTCGATCAGGGCGGCGCGCTCGTCGTTCGAGCCGTGGGCGGCGTTGATGCGGGCCATGTCCATCCCGGCCTGCATCATCGCCAGCAGCGTCTCACGCGGGGCCGAGGCCGGGCCGAGGGTCGCCACGATCTTGACCCGCCGCTCGTCGTAAACGCCCAAGGTGGCCTCCTGTGAGTTGCCGGTTGGCAGTTACCAGTTACCAGTTGCCGGTTGTCAGTTGCCGGTTGTCAGTTGTCAGTTCTTGGGGGTCCGGGTGGTCGTTCGTGGGTCCCGCTTGAGGCCCTCTACTCGGCTCCCTCCGCACGATGCCGCGCGGGCGGGGAGTCTGTCCAGCGTCCTAGGCGGAACGGGTTGAGCCGGATTCCGGGTTGCCAGTTGTGGGTTGCCGGTCGCCGGAGGCCAGGTGCCGCTGGTCGCGGGGGTTCGGGCGACGGGCGGATGGTACCACCGACCGGGCGGGGGGCTCGGGGCGGGGAGGGCGGCGCCCGGCAGAGTGGGGGGGTAGGATGGGGGGTGGGGCGTCCGGGCGACCGGTCGACCCGGTGGCCGGGCGGGCGGAGGGCGTGGGTGGACGAGCACGGGGACGCGGGGCGGGTGCGGACGAGGCCGGCACCGGAGCCGCTGAACGGCGGGTCGCCGCTGGTCGTGCGCGGAGCGGCCGGTCGGGGGGCCGCGCCGGGTCGCGTAGCCGGGGGTGGGGGGGCGGGGGGGGCCGGTGCGGGGGGGGGGGGGGCGGCCGCCCGGGG
>JBBSNJ010000566.1:0-3079 GCA_038232775.1 Thermomicrobiales bacterium | reverse complement strand
TTTGGTTTCTGGCCACCGGGGAGGGTGTCCGGGTCCGCTCTGGCGCCGGGAAGCTGGCCGAGAACCGCTCCGCGGTGGCCGGGCACCCCGCCTTTCGGCCCCCGGAGGCGCATCGGGCTGGGGGGCGGAAGCCGCCGATCCGAGCCGACAACGAAACTTTCCGGGAGAGAGCCCCCCGGCCCCGCTCCCGGTGCGTGGGACAGGGGCAAGGGGGGAGCGTGGTCGCGAACGGCGGGTGGAACACCCACGGTCCACCCGGATTCTGGATGAGGCCGGACGCGGCAATTTTGGACGACGCCGGCGAGGACCGCGCTCGGAGCGAGCGCCATGACGTCGGCCGCGGGTTCGCCCCGCGACCAACCCCGCGGAGTCGGGATCGGAGGGGAGCAGCGATGACGGAGCAGACCGGCGAGCGCGGCCGACCGCTGAACGCGACCGCCGCCTCGCTGCTCGGCTTCCTGGTCGAGCAGGGGCGGCCGATGACCGGCTGGGACTTGGTGGCGACGGCGCAGGCGCGGATCGGCGGGTTCTGGTCGCTGACGCAGAGTCAGGTCTACCGCGAGCTGGCGGCGATGGCCGAGGCCGGCTTGGTCGAAGCTGGAGAGCGCGGCCGGCGCGACCGCCAACCCTACGTCCCGACCCCGGCCGGCCGGGCCGCCTTCGCCGAGTGGGTGGCGCGGGAGCCAGGGCCGGAGACGATCCGGTTCCCGCTGCTGCTGACCCTCGGCTTCGGCCATCACCTGCCGCCCGACCGGTTGGCCGCCGTCGTCCACCGCCACCGCGCCGACCACGCCGCCCGGCTCGCCAGCTACGAGGCGCGGCGCGCCAGCGTTGACGCCAGCGAGGCCGGCGGCGATCCCTACACCGGAGCCACGCTCGACTTCGGCCTCGCCTACGAGCGGGCCGCCCTCGCTTGGTTCGACGCCCTGCCGCCCGAGATCCGGGGCGACGGACCGTGGCGGGACGAGCCCGAAACGGCTGATGCGGAACTCGGTTGAATCAAACGAACCTCGGTTGAACGGTTCCGCTCCCAAAAACCAAACGGTTCAACCGGAGACCGTATGAGGGCCTCTCTCCGGCAAACCGAGGCGATCACCCAGATTCCATGGAGTGCCACCTTCGACTCACCCCAGGGTCGTCTCGGATCATGGCCGTCACGATCGACCGCCGACCATCGGGCGCCTCCCGCCGCTACTCCTGGTGGAACGGGCTCTGGATGACGCAGAACTCGTTGCCGTCGAGGTCGGCCAGGACGATGTGGTCGTGGTCCGCTTCGTATTCCCACGGGATGCGCGCCGCTCCCAATCTCTCGAGGCGCGCCACCTCGGCGTCCCGGTCGGCGGCGTAGAGGTCGAGGTGGACGCGGTTGCGGCCCCGCTTCGGCTCGTCCGAAAGCTGGAGGGAGACGTTCGACCAGCGGCGCGCCGGGTCGGTCAGCACCGCGAACGTCGAGTCTGCGTCCCGCACCACGTAGCCCAGCGCGGCGGTCCAGAAGGCGCTGGCCCGCTCGATGTCGGCCACATTGATGACGGTCGAGCCGACGAAGGGTCCCATTTCCGCCCCCCTCCGGAGTGCCCGCGGGGACCAGGAGCACGACCGGGGCGACCGGAGAGGCCGCCGACGGCCGGCGTCCTACCCCGCGTCGCCGACCCCCTTGACGTCGAGCGCGTCGCGCAGCCCGTCGCCGAACAGGTTCAGGGCCAGCACGGTAAAGACGATCGCCAGCCCCGGGAAGACGCCGATCCACCAGGCCTGGCGGATGAAGTCGCGCCCCTCGTTCAAGGCCAGCCCCCAGGTCGGGGTCGCCGGGTTGACCCCCAGCCCGAGGAAGGTCAGGGTCGATTCGGAGAGGATGCCGAGGCCGACGGCGAAGGTGAGCTGGACGGTGATCGGGGCGATCATGTTGGGGAGGATGTGGCGGAGCATGATCCGGCCGTCGCGGGCGCCGAGCGAGCGGGCGGCGAGGGTGAAATCCTCCTCGCGCAGGCCGAGCGTCTCGCCCCGGACGATCCGGGCGAAGTCGTCGAAGTAGGCGACGGCGATCGCGAGCACGACGTTGCGGAAGCCGGCGCCGAAGACGGCCACCAGGGCGACGGCCAGGATGATCACCGGGAAGGCCCACAGCAGATCGACCGCGCGCGAGATCAGGCTGTCGACCCAGCCGCCGTAGTAGCCGGCCAGCAGGCCGAGCAGCCCGCCGACCACGGCCGCGATCGCCGCCGCCAGCACCCCGACCGTGAACGAGACGCGGGTGCCGACGATCAGCCGGCTGAGCAGGTCGCGCCCGAACGAGTCGGTCCCCAGCGGGTGGGCCAGGCTCGGTGCCTCGAGCAGGGGGAAGTCGTCGGCGTCCGGATCGTGGGGCGCGATCGCCGGCCCGACGATGGCCAGCAGCGCCAGCAGCAGCACGAAGACGAGCCCGACCGAGGCCTTCCGCTCCCGCCGCAGCCGCCGCCAGAAGCGGGACGAGGTGTCGGGGGTCGCCGGCTCCGGGCGGAGCCCGGGCGCCGCCCGCTCGGTGGTCGTCGCCGCTTCCGGGTCGGCGGCGGCGGCCCTGCCGCCCGAGACGGGGTAGCGGGTACCCGGCGCGCGTTCGCTAGCCATAGTGGATCCTCGGATCGAGCAGGGTGTAGACGACGTCGACGACCAGGTTGGCGAGGACGAAGATGACCGCGATCAGCAGGATCACTCCCTGGACCATCGGGTAGTCGCGGTCGAAGATCGCGCCGACCAGGATGCGGCCGATGCCGCGGATCGAGAAGACGGTCTCGACCACCACCGCCCCGCTGAGCAGGAGCGCGAGTTGGATGCCGGCGACCGTCACCACCGGGATCAGGGAGTTGCGCAGCGCGTGGCGGAGGATAACGCCCCGCTCCCGCACCCCCTTGGCGCGGGCCGTCCGCACGTAGTCGCTGCCGAGCACCTCGAGCAGCCCGGCCCGGACGAAGCGCATCAGGATCGCCGCGTAGCCGGCCCCGATCGCCAGGCTGGGCAGGATCAGCCGCCGCAGCCACTCGACGACGCCGTCCTCGCCGATCTCGGCGTAGCCGATCGCCGGCAGCCAGCCGAGCCGGACCGC
>JBBSNJ010000565.1:0-3089 GCA_038232775.1 Thermomicrobiales bacterium | reverse complement strand
GCGCCGGTCGCGATCGCCCTAGTGGTCGGCGTCGCCGTCGGGCTCGCCGCCGGCTACTACCGCGGCTGGATCGACCAGGTGACGATGCGGCTGATCGACGTCCTGCTCGCCGTCCCCTGGCTGCTGCTGGCGATCGCGATCATGGCGATCCTGGGGCCGGGGATCAACAACGTGGTGATCGCCGTCGCCCTCGTCTACATCCCCGCCTTCGCCCGGATCGTCCGCGGCTCGGTGCTCTCGATCACGGCCAAGGAGTACGTCGAGGCGGCGCGGGCGATCGGCCAACCCGACGGCAGGATCATGACCCGCCACGTCCTCGCCAACGCCTGGGCGCCGATCATCGTCCAGGCGACCCTCTCGATCGGCCAGGCGATCATCTACGCCGCCGGCCTCAGCTTCATCGGCCTCGGCACCCAACCGCCGGACGCCGACTGGGGGGTGATGCTCGCCTCCGGCCGCGAGTACCTGCGGGAGGGCCCCTGGTTGGGCACCTTCCCCGGTCTCGCGATCCTGGTCACGGTCTTGGCCTTCAACCTCTTCGGCGACGGCCTCCGCGACGCTCTTGACCCCCGCCAGCGCTGAGCCGGCCCCCGCTTGCTCGGCCGGTCGCCGTCGCCCGCCGCCGGCCCGCCCCCGCTGCTCCCCGCTACCCCCCCGCCGGCCGATGGCCGATGGCCGATAGCCGATAGCCGACGACCACCGGAGGAACCACCATGACCGAAGGCTCGAACACCGCCCGCGACGACGCGCTTGACGAGCTGCCGGTGCCGGACGCCGGCTCGGTCCGGCGCGGGATGCTCCGCTTCTCCCACCCCGCCTTGGCCGACCAGGCGTGGCCGTTCACGGTCGCCCGCGGCGCCGAGGCCGGGCCGCGCTTGGCCTTGATCTCGGGCGTCCACCCAGCCGAGTACCCGGCGATCGAAGCCAATATCCGCGTCATGCGGGACCTCGACCCGAGCAAGCTGCGCGGTACGATCGTCTCCCTGCCGATCGTCGACCCGCCGGCGTTCCTCCCCCGGACGCCCTTCGTCTGCCCGATCGACGGCAAGAACCCGAACCGCGCCTTCCCCGGCGACCCCAACGGCAGCTTCACCGACGTCATGGTCGATGCCGTCTTCCGCGCCGTGATCGCGCCGGCCGACGCCCTGGTCGACCTCCACGGCGGCGACATGGTCGAGGCACTCTTCCCCTTCTCGATCTACTCCGTCAGCGGCGACGAGGCGCTCGACCGGCGGTCGGCCGCGATCGGCCAGGCCTTCGGGCTCCCGTTCCTGGTCGCCAACCGGCCGCAGCCGGGCGGCATCGGCGGCACGACCGTGCAGGCGGCGGCGGCGGCGGGCATCCCGGGGATCATCGCCGAGGCCGGCAGCTCCGGCCTGCTGACCGAACCGGAGACCGCGATGCTGACGGCCGGCGTCGGCAACGTGCTGCGCCACTTGGGGATGCTGGAGGGCGAGCCGGCGGCGCCGGCGGCGGTCGTCGTCGACCGCTTCACCTGGCTCCGCTCGCCGAGCGAGGGGATGTGGTACCCCGCGGTCGCGCCGGGCGACTCGGTCCGGGAGGGCGCCACGCTCGGCCGCATCGGCGACCTCTTCGGCGACACCGTGGCCGAGATCGCCTCCCCCCACGACGGCGACGTGCTCTTCGTCACCAGCGCTCCGGCGATGCCGGAGGATGGCTTGCTGATCGCGGTCGGCGGTGGCGGCTGAGCCGAGTCAGCCGGCAGCGTAGAGCCGCCGCGCGTTTTCGGCGAGGATCGCGGCGGCGGCGGCATGGGCTTCCCCCTCGGTCAAGAGCTCCTTGGCGACGACGTCGGCCAGGACGCGGCCGAGGGCGTCCTTCGCCAGCTTGGCGCCGAGCCAGCTCTGCTCCGGGCCGGAGAAGGCGTCGGAGCCGAACAGGACGCGGGGGACCGGCGCCAGCTCGAGCGCGGTGGCGACGATCCGGTCGGCCGCGACCGGGGCGAACGGGATGCCCAGCGAGAGGTCCAGCCAGACGTTCGGCAGGGCGGCCGCCATCCACGACGCCTCGGCCAGGTACGGGTAGCAGTGGATCAGGACGACGCGGGCGCCGCGGTACGGCTCCAGCTTGAGGGTCTCGTTCAAGAGGGCGGGGTTGCAGCGGGAGAGGACGACGTCGGCGTCGCCGAAGCCGGTGTGAATCTGGACCGGGACGGCGAGCTCGACGCTCAGCTCCAGGGTGCGCAGCAGCAGGTGGTCGCGCAGCGGCTTCGAGGCCGGCAGGTGCCCCGGCTCGGCCAGGGCCAGATCGAGCCCGCGGCGACCGGCCGCCCCGGCGGCGTGGGCGGGATCGACGTCGAGACCGGTCCGGTAGGCGATGATCGACTTCAGCCCCCGGAACCCCTCCTCCCGGACGGCGCGCCGGACCTGCTCGTCGAAGCGGCGGACCAGCTCGTCGTAGTCGATCCGTGCGTCGAGCAGCGCCTGAATCGGCGGTTCGATCCGGAAGATGGGGGTGATTGGGACCGGCGTGCGGTCCCCGAAGGCGGCGACGTCGACCGGGGGTTGGGGATAGCCCGTGTCGACCACCAGCCCCTCGATCCGGGCGTCGGCGAAGAGGCGGCCGACGTAGCCGCGCTCGTCCGCCCCCGAGCGGGCCCGCGCCGCGGCGACCGCGGCGGGCTCCGGCTCGCAGCCGAGGAAGCCGGCGAGCTGGCGGATCGCCCACGACTGGTAGACCATCCCGCCGCGGTGGACCATCGCCTCCGGCTGGTCGGCGGGGAGACCGAGGAAGCTGTCCAGGGCGGCGTAGCGGTCGGGCGGGGTCTCCACCAGGAAGGGGTGGCAGTGGTTGTCGATCACGGGCAGGGACGCGAAGTCGAGCATGCGGGCCTCCGTGGCTAACTGGTAGTAGATGGCAGGTCGCGATCGGCGAGTCGAGGACGGCAGGTCGCGGACGGCGGAGCGCTCGATTCCCCTCCCGACTGATACCGAGTTCGGCTGAACACGCCGGCGTCGTCTCCCGCTCTCCTGCCGCAGCGGGGGTGGGGGTGCGGGCCGCTCCCGAGCTACCCGGCGGTCGCGGTCGACACCGTGCCCCGGATCAGGCCGTCCCCCCTTCCGCCGCCG
>JBBSNJ010000564.1:0-3093 GCA_038232775.1 Thermomicrobiales bacterium | reverse complement strand
GACTCGGCTGGCTCCTGGCGCCGGCCGATCTGATCCGGATGCTGGCGGTGCTGAAGGTGGACGGCGGCACCAACGTCTTCGGCGCCCACGTCGCGGCGGAGTGGCTGCCGGAGCACCTGACTGGCCACGTCGGCAAGCTGCGGCGGGTCTATGGGCGACGGCGGGACCTGATGCTGGCGGCGCTGGCCCGGCACATGCCGGCCGGGACGTCCTGGACGGCGCCGGACGGCGGATTCTTCGTCTGGGTGACGCTGCCGGTGGGGATCGACACGGCGCGGATGCTGCCGCAGGTGCGGGAGCTGGGGGTCGACTACCTTCCGGGCGCGGCCTGCTACAGCGACGACCGAGGGCAGAACCAACTGCGGCTCTCCTTCTCGTTCGTGGCGGACGACAAGGTGGAGCCGGGCATTAAGATCATTGGGGAGATCGTGCAGGGGGAGCTGCTCGAGGGGGGGCAAGGCTGACGGGGTCGGGGGCGTCGAAGGGCGTCATGACCGGAGTCGGGACGTGGAACCGGGCCGGGGGCGGCTCGGAGTGGTGGTCGCAGGTCAGGGTGAAATGACGGCTTCGCCGAGCAGGAGGTAGGGAGCGCCCTGGCTGTGGGGGCTGTCGCTGCCGCTGGCGATGGTGATCCGATTCACCCCGTCGCGGAGCAGCTCGGGAGGGATGACGATTCTCCGGAGCTGCCAAGGCGCCGCCTCCCCCCGAGCGCCGTCTTGGTCGGGGGACCAGTTGGGAAAGCCGCGGGGCACGTCGCCGACGTCGTAGCCGTTGATCTCGATGCCGAACGGGAGCGGTTCGCCGGTTTCGTCGCCGAGGCCGCTGACGGTCAGGACCATCGGCTCGGTCGCCTGCCCCCTGAGCTCGAAGCTGAGCGTCGCCGCGGGATAGACGCCTCGATTGCCGTAGAGGGCGACGCAGGGGCGGCCGTACCATTCCGGGTCGCAGGTCGAACCGCCGTCCCAGGCGCTGGCCGGAAAGACGACCGAGCCCGAAGGAAGGTCGTTCGCCAGAGATGCGTCCTCCGGCCGGGGACCGGGGATCGCCGAGGGTGCTGGCGAGTCGGATTGGAGCGGGTCGGTGACGATCGGCTCGGCGGTCGGCGTGGGCGTCGGGGTTGGCTCTGGGGTGGCCGTGGCGGTGGGGGACGGAGACGAGGTGGCGGTCGGCTCGGCTGTGGGTGACGCAGTGGGTTGCGGAGTTGGGATGGCGGTCGGTTCCGGCTGGGTGGGACTGGTCGCCGCCCTGGGAGGCGCCATTGGCGACGGGGGGATCGGGCCGGGTTGCGCGGGTGCGGCCGAGGTCGCGGTGTCCACTTGGGCGACTCGTGGCGCGACGTCAATCGCGGGCGGCGCGTCTTCCGTAGGCGCCGGCGAGCCAAGTCCGGAGGCGAAGGGGGCAAGCGGGCCGTTGCCGCGCTCGCCCCCGTCGGAGAAGCCGCGGATGGCCAACGCTCCGAGTGCTCCGAGTGCGAGGATGAACACCGCGACGGGAGCGATCCAAGCGGCTCCGAGGCGGCTCGGCCGAATCCGCGGTGGGAGCGGCGGCGGGGCGCCTCGGGGGCGCCGGCTGGCTTCGGCGGTGCCGGGCGGCGGCGCGGCGACTGGGGTCGCGATGGCAGGCGAGGTGGTGGCGGTCGCACTACGGAGCGGGGAGAGGGGCGCGAAGGCAGGCTGGGGGAGCGCGCGGGCGAGCGTTTCCGCGAAGGCCACGGCGCTTGGGGGGCGCATCTCCGGCGACTTCTCGAGGGCGCGCATCACTTCGGCCTCGACCTGGGGCGGGATCGCCGCGTCGGGCGCGAGCGCACTCGGGGGGGAGGGCTGGCGCTGGAGGTGGGCGAGCATGATCGCCATCGGACTTTCGGCCTCGAAGGGGAGGCGACCGGCGAGCAGTTCGTAGAGGATGACGCCGACGGCGTAGAGATCGGTGGCGGGGCTGAGGTCGCCGCCGCGCGCTTGCTCGGGGGCCATGTAGGAGGCGGTGCCGACGGTGGTGCCGTGGTTGGTCAGCCCCTCGGTGGGCTGATCGTGGGCGACGCCAAAGTCCGCGACGCGGGCGATGCCGTCCTCGCCGAGCAAGACGTTCTCGGGCTTGATGTCGCGGTGGATGATGCCGGCGGCGTGGATCGCGGCCAGCCCGTGGAGGATCTGGCGGACGACGTGGACCGCGTCGGGCGCCGCGAACCGGCCGCGACGGTCGAGCTCTTGCTTCAGGGTGGGTCCGGGAACGTAGCGCATGGCGATGAAGAAGGTGCCGGCGTCGGCGCCGTAGTCGTAGACATCGACCACGTTCGGGTCGGAGACGGAGGCGGCGAGGCGCGCCTCCCGCTCGAAGCGGGCGACGACGGTCGCGTCGGCGGCGTGCTCGGGGCGGAGGATCTTGACCGCGACGGTGCGGCCGAGGACGACATCGCGACCCCGGTAGGTGACGGCGAAGGTGCCCTCCCCGATCGGCTCGATCAGTTTGGACCGACCGCCGACCGGCTCGGGCGAGGGGGATCGGGAACCACTCTGCACGCGGCGACTGCTCCAGGCGACGGGTCGAGCGAAGGCCGCTGATCGGCCGAACCAAGAACGCACGAGCGGTGCCGGTCGGTTCCTTCGCCTGGTCGATGGCTTGAGCGGTTCGCGTCGGAGCCGGGCGGGTCGGCGCCGTCACCCCCCCGAGGGCGGCGGCGAGGCGGGAGTCGGGGCAGGCCCGAGCTGCTGGTCGATGCGGGCGCGATAGACGGGGCTGTCCGGGAGAAGTTCTCGGGCGCGGACGAGGGCGGTGACGGCGTCGTCGGGTTGGGCGAGTTGGTTGAGGGCGAGCCCTCGTAGAAACCAGGCGACGCCGTCGACGGGCAGGCGCTCGAGCAGCGCGTCGGTGGTGGCCAGCGCGGCGCTCGGATCGCCGGCGCCGAGCTGGGCCTCGGCCAGGAGGCGGCCGCCGGCGATGGCGGTCGTGGGCGCGCGGGACGCGGCGGTGGCGGCGACGACGGCATCGTCCCAGCGCCGGGCGGCTGCCGCGATCCGCGCTTCGGCGAGGGCGTGGACGCCGGGGAGCGGGGGCCGGTCGGCGGTAGTCGCGATCGCGGGCGCGTCGAGGGCGGTG
>JBBSNJ010000563.1:0-3100 GCA_038232775.1 Thermomicrobiales bacterium | reverse complement strand
GGCTGCCGTCCCGCCGGACGATGGGGGGACCGGATGACCACTCCGGCGGCGCCCGACGGCCAGACCGGGGATCGCTCGGCGCCGCCGGCCGGGGGTTGGCGCTGGGACGCCCACACGCTACGCACCGAGCTCGAGCGGCGAGGCTTCGACGTGGTGGATGACGCCCCGTCTCCGTTGTCGTCGACAACAATGCTGCGGGGGCGGCGGGAACGGGGCACAACGGTTTGGGTGGTCGTCATTGATGCCTCGGGAAGCCTGCGGGCTGAGCGGACGACGGCGCGGGGCGAATGGGCCGGCGGCGAGGAAGTGGCCGGGGTCGCGCTCCGGGTGATCGAGGAGGTGAGGCGGACCACGACCGTCTCCGGCACCCTCGTGACGATTCGCCAACTTCGGCTCGTCCTCGATGCGCTCGACTGGCTGGCCGGGGATGCCGACAAGATGGGGACGGCGGACGCTGGCGACCGCTGACCAGGGCCGGGGTGGTCGATCGCTGCGTTCCCCGCGGGCGCTGGGGCGGGGGGTGTCGCTCAGACGCGCCTCGCCCCGCCCCGTCGTTACGGAATCGGGTGGAGCCGTTCCACCTTGCACGGGAGCCAGGTGTTCGTTGCCGCTTTCTACGAAGCCCTCACTCCCGGCCCCCTTCCCCCGGTCCCTTGCGCGGGAGAGGGGAGCCGGTCCAGCGCCCGTTGGTGGCACTGCTCAACCAGGTTGCGTATCGATGGTGGCCAAGGAGCGCGCCCTGGCTCACGGTTCCGGGGGGAGTATGGTGGGCGGGGAGTCATCCGGCCCGACAGTGGCGCCGGTGGCGTTGAGCGGGATCGGCTACACTGGTCGGCGACGAGGACCGAGCAGTCAGAAACGCGTTCGATGCTACCCCTTGACAAAGGTGGGGTGTACGTATAGAGTGTACGCACAGTCCCGAGGAGCCGAGGGCTCCGGGTCACTCCCCACCGGGACCGGCAACGGCGAGCGATGCTGCGGGGTTTCGCTCGGGACCGAGTCGGCACCAGGGTCGGACGGAAGAAACGCACGCGTTGCGGGGCGACGTGCGTGGAGGCCGTTCGACGCGGGGGGAGGCACGGATTCGCGGTTCGTCGGGACTGTTCTTTGCCTATACCGCCTCCCTGGGAGGCCGAAGCGGCGACCGGAGCCGGGTGCCAGACGGAGTTCGGGAGAACGCTTCGCATTCCCGTGACTGCGCTCCCCTCACCCCCCGGCCCCCTCTCTCCCGGACAGTTTGGTTTCTGGCCACCGGCGAGGGCTTCCGGGTCCGCTCTGGCGCCGGGAAGCCGGCCTGACACCGCGCCGCGCCCGCCGTGCGCCCCCCCATTCGGCCTCCGAGACGCTCCGGATCGGGGGTGAGAGCCGCCGATCCGGGCCGAAAACGAAACTGCCCGGGAGAGCGCCCCCGGCCCCTCTCCCGGTGCGCGGAAGAGGGGAGCGAGGTGGCAGACCGCCGGGGGACCCATGTTCCACCCGGACTCCGTGGCAGACCAGACCATCCGGTGTCCTGTTCGGCGCTCTCCAGCCGACCGCGGCGATCATCCTGATCCAGATTGATTAAGCCACGGGGCGGCGCGGTATCTTCCCCGGAAGGAGCGTCCCGGTGCGGCCCGGCGGTCTCTGGCAGCACCCCGCTTTCCTCCGCCTCTGGGGCGCGGCGACGGTCTCCACCTTCGGCACCCTCGTCACCCGCACTGCACTTCCCTTCGTCGCCATCCTCTCCCTCGATGCCTCCCCGAGCGACCTCGCCTGGCTCCGGGTGGCGGAGTTGCTCCCCGGCTTTGTGTTCGGGCTCGTCGCTGGCGTCTGGGTCGACCGCCTCCGGCGGCGCCCGGTCCTGATCGGGACCGACCTGGGCCGGGCCGTCCTGCTGGCGACGATCCCGGGCGCCGCCCTGGTCGGCCTGCTCGGCTTCCCCCTCTTGTTCGGCGTGGCCGCCCTCGGCAGCGTCCTCGGTGTCGCGTTCGACGTCGCCTACCGCGCCTACCTGCCGGCGCTGATCGGGCGGGACGACCTGGTCGAGGGGAACAGCAAGCTGACGGCCGCCGCCGCCGTCGCCGTCGACGCCGCCACCTTCGTCGTCTCGGCCTGCCTCGTCTGGCGCATCCGGAGCCCGGAGCCACGCCCGCCACGGCCCGAGCGCCGTCCGGCTTTGGCCACCGAAGTCGGCGAAGGGCTGCGCCTGATCGTCGCCGACCCGCTGCTGCGGGCGCTGGCGGTCGGGACGGTCGCCCAGAACCTCGCCTTCGGTGCCGGCGGCGCCGTCTACCTCCTCTTCGTCAGCCAGGAACTCGGCTTCGGCGCCGGGGTGCTCGGGTTGATGTTCGCCGTCGGCGGAGCCGCCTCCTTCGCCGGGGCGCTCGCCGCCGGCCGTTCGGCCTCGCTGAGCGTCGGCCCGACGCTGATCGTCACGCTGGCCTTGACCGGGCTCGGTCAGGGCCTCACCCCGCTCGCGGTCGGTGCCGGTCTCGGCAGCGTCGCCCTCCTGCTCGGGCAGCAGCTGGTGGCCGACAGCGCGGCCACGGTCTACGACATCCGGAGCGTCAGCCTGCTCCAAGTACTCACGCCGGCCCGGCTCCTGGGCCGGGTCAGCGCCAGCGTCCGCGTCCTCGAGATCGGGGCGACGCTGCTCGGGACGCTGCTGGGAGCGCTCGTCGGCGAGCGACTCGGGCTGCGGCCGGCGCTGGTCGTCCAGGCCGGCGGTTTCCTGCTCGGGGCGCTCGCGCTAGCCCGATCTCCACTGCGCCGCTTGCGGCAGGCACCGCCGGCTGCTCCCGACCTCCTCTGACCGGCCGACCGCGCCCAGACGCGGCCAGGACGACTTGTACCCCCTCCCCTTGCCGCGTAGGCTGGCCGGGATCGTGGCGGACGCGGGCGAGCGGGAGTGGCGATTGGCGGGCGGAGGGAACGGCGTCCTGGACGAGATCAGGACGGCCTGCCGCGAGGTGGCGGCCCGAGCGCGGTCGGTGCGGATCGACGAGGCCCGGCTGGCCGCCTACCCCGGCGAGCTGCGGGCGCCGCTCGCCGCGGGACCGCCCGCGCTCGATCCGCGATACCACCATCTCGGCGACGCCGCATCGACGTTGGCCTTCGTGCT
>JBBSNJ010000562.1:0-3100 GCA_038232775.1 Thermomicrobiales bacterium | reverse complement strand
TCCCCCGCACCCCGCGCATGTTAGTCCACCACGTTCGGCGTATCGCGGGGGCTGCGGCTCCCCCTCGCCCGCGGCGGCGGGAGGGGGGGGGGGGGTGAGAGCCGGCGCCGCAGGCACCACGATTCACCCGAAGTCCGTATTCCTCACGACCGACCAAGAGCCGCCCAACATGGATCTGGGTGGATCCTTCCAGTCTCCGGTCGCGGGTCCTTACCCCCGACCCCTCCCCTCGTGCGCGGGGGAGGGGGAGCTAAGCGCATCCGAGAGTTGCTTCAGGCTCCAGCCGCCGCGACCGGCCGCTCGCTGGTCGAACCGGGACCGGCTTTGCCATCCGCCGCGGCGGCGGCACGGCGGTCGATGACGCACGAGACGATGTCTTCGAGCTGGCGGCGGAACCACGCCGCCACGTCGTCCGACTCCACGGTGCGGCGGAGGCCCTCGGCCCGCCGCCGGCGGTCGGCGAGCGGCATCGTCAGGGCCTGGTGGATCGCCGTCGCCGTCCCTTCGACGTCGGCCGGGGCGATGATCAAGGCGTGTTCGCCCAACTGGCTGACGGCGCCCGCCCCCTCGGAGAGGATCAGCACCCCGTTCCGCTCGTTGAGCAGCGCTCCTTCCTTAGCGACCAGATTCATGCCGTCGATGATCGAGTTGACCAGCAGCACGTCGTACCACTTCATCGCCGCCAGCGCCCGCGGGTAGTTCTCCCCCATGATCACGTGGATCGGCTGCCACCCGGTCTCGACGTTGGCGTAGCGGGCATTGACCCGCCCGACGACCGCGCTGACGTCGTCGAGGTAGTCCTGGTACTCGGGGACATCCATCCGCGACGGAACCGTGATCGCCACGAAGTTGACCCGCCCCTGGAACTCCTCGTGCGCCTCCAGGAAACGATCGAACGCCTGGAAGCCGCGGACGATGTTCTTGCTCGGCTCCGCCCGATCGACCCGCAGCACGGTGAACTCGTTCCAGTGGTTCGGCAGGTAGCGGTCGTGGGTCCGCGCCTCGGTCGAGTAGGCCGCCCGCCGCACCGCTTTGGTGTCGATCGAGATCGGATAGGCCCGGACCTCGATCGAGCGGTCCCGCCAGTGGACCGCGCCGGCGGCGTAGTCGTTCCGGACGTCGGGCACGTAGGCTTCGCAGGTGTACATAAACGAGCGGGCGTGCTCCGGCGTCTGGAAGCCGACGATGTCGTTGCCGAGCATCCCCTCGCAGATCGACCGCCGCATCTCCAGCGGCAGCAGACGCCAGTAGTCGGGGTCGGGCCACGGGATGTGGACGAAGTGCTGCAAGATGGCGCGCGGGTTCCGCTCCCGGACAAGGCCGCCGCAGAGGTAGAGGTGATAGTCCTGGAGCATGATCACGGGGTCATCGGCGCACTGCTCGCAGGCGGCCAGGATCTCGTCGGCGAAGAGGCGGTTGACCGCGACGTAGCCGTCGCGCCAAGCGGTCCAGGTGTCGGCGGTGATGTCGGGCGTGCGCGGAGTGTCCCAGAGGTAGTGCTGCAAGAACCAGAGGAGCGGGTTGGAGATCACGTTGTAGTACTGGTGGTAGCTCTCGGGTTCGGGCACGACGAAGCGGAGTCGGAACTCCGACGGGTCGCCGTAACCGATCAGGGCCTCCCCTTGCCGCTGCGCCAGCTCGGCCCTGGCGCGGTCGCCCTCGGTCATCGCCGCCGCGATCCAGATCGGTTGGCGGTCGCGGGCGATGGCGCTGACCGCGGTCACGACCCCGCCGCTTCCCTTGCGGGCGGCGAAACCGCCGTCGTCTCGCAGGGAGAAGGTGACTGGTCCCCGGTTCGAGGCGACGATCAACGGGCGATCCCCCAACTCCTGGGTGACGTCGCCGCCGCTCGATGAAGCCGACCTGGAACCGTCCGCGCCGCTGCCGTTCTCGCCAGGCCGCTGTACCATCGGACTCCTCCTCGGTGGGCCGCCCCCGTTCCCGGGCGCGGCCGACCGCGCCCGCCTCAGTCCGCCGGAGGCGACGAGTGGTTCCATTATCGCCCCTGCCGGGCCGGAGCGCTGGCGGTCCGCGCGCCACGCCCTCCCGCCGATCGCTCCGCCGCCGGCGAACTCGATGCCGCGCCACCCGCGGGCCCGCCGAAGCGCTTCTGCCCTCACATCCGCCAGGCGAGCCAGCGGCTCCAGTGCGGGCTGGTACAATGCGGCCGATCGACGACAGGGAGGGCGAAAGCGACCCGCGCCCACGAGTCGGAGGACCGAGACCGGAGGACGGCGTGGACGCGTCCACCCCCACCCCCCAGCTATCCCCGAGCGAGCGCGTCTGCCCCTGGTGCGGCAGCAGCGACACCCACCTCGTGCCCCGCGGCTACACCGGGCCGACCGACGCCGTCGACCAATACTTCACCTGCGGCGCCTGCGGCCGGTTGACCTACGAGATGGTCGCCAAGACGTCGCGGGAGATGCGCCTCGGTCGCTTCCGTCCTGGCGGCATCTACCAGGATCGGGCGCACCGCACTCGCTATCAGGTCAATCGCGTCCTCAAGATCGGCCTCAACGAATACCTGATCTACCTCAAACCGATCGTCGCCGACGACGCGTCCCTGAGCCCCGCTTCGGCCAAATCATAGGGCCTTCGGGGCATGGCTTCGGCTATCCCGAGAGCTGCCCTCACTCCCGGCCGCCTTGCCCCGGTCCCGTGCGCGGGATAGGGGAACTTGTCCCGCTCCCGATCGGCTGACGGTTCACCAGCGTACTGCGAAGCTCTGACCCTGCTCACTCGGCGCCGTCGACGACGGGCGGCCCGGCGATGCCGATCGCGACCCGTTCGGGGTCGAGGTGGGTCTGCGCCGCCGCGAGCAGATCGCCCGCCGTCAGCGCGTCGATGATGCCGGGGTAGCGATCGAGGTAGTCGAGCCCGAGCCCGAAGTGCTCGATCGCCAGCAAGGTCGAGGCGACGCCGTCGTTCGACTCCAGCGCCAGCGGCAGGACACCCGTCAGGTAGTTCTTCGCGTCGGCCAGCTCCTCGGGCGAGACCGGGCGCTCCCGCAGCGCCCGCGCCTCCGCCAGGACACTGGCGACCGCCCGCTCCGCGTTGGCCGGGGCGACGCCCGCCCGCGCCGCCCAGAGCGAGCCGTCGC
>JBBSNJ010000561.1:0-3102 GCA_038232775.1 Thermomicrobiales bacterium | reverse complement strand
GCGCTGCTCTCGGCGGTGCCAATCCCAGACCCACTGATCGAGAAGCGGCGGGAGCGGATCATCCTCTCGGGCGACGTGCCGAGCCCGATCAATCCGCCGGCCGGCTGCCACTTCCACACCCGCTGCCCCTACGCGATGGAGGTCTGCCGCCAGGTCGATCCGGTCTTCGCCGACCAGGGGAGCGGCCACTACGTCGCCTGCCACCTCTACCAGGGCTCGGGGGCGCAGGAGGCGCCGGGCGGTCCGGCCAAGTTCAGCGCCATCTAGCCGAGGGCCGCACCGGAGAGTCAAAGAGCTGAGGGTGCCGCCGCGCGACGGGTACCGCGGGTCACCATCGCCAGCGCTGCAAGGACGCCGGCCCGCTATGGCAGACAACTCGGCAGGCGCAAGAGAGTGAGAGTATCGTGCCCGAGCCGTCCGGCTTCCCCATCGACCGGATCGTCTACTCGTTGATCGCGATCTTGATCGCGATCACGGTCCACGAGTTCATGCACGCCTGGACCGCTTGGCGTCTGGGGGACGACACCGCCCGCCTGCTCGGGCGGATCACGCTCAATCCAATCTCCCACTTCGACCCCGTCGGCTTCCTCCTGTTTCTGGTGATCATCCTGTTCCCGGGGATTCCCGTTCTGGCCTGGGGCAAACCGGTCCCCGTCAACACCTACCGGCTGCGACCACTGGGGCGGTTGGGGAAGCAGGGGAGCATGGCGCTGGTGGCCTTCGCCGGGCCGCTGGCGAACGTGGCCTTGGCGGCGGCGACGGCGATCCCGCTCCGCTCCTCGCTCTCCAGTGGGGCCAATCTCGGCCAGCTCGGGTCGTTCCTCGGCATCTTCGTCACGCTGAACCTCGGCCTGGCGGCGTTCAACATGATCCCGGTGCCGCCGCTCGACGGATCGAAGATTCTGCTCGCGCTCCTCCCCCGGTTCTGGTACCCGGTCTTGGAGCCGATGCAACGCTACGGCTTCGCCATCATCCTGGCGCTAATTTTTCTCGACCGGGGACTGGGTGCCGGTCTAATCGCCGCAATGGTACGTCCCGTCTTCCTGACCTTGAGCGGCCTACTTGGATTCTGAGCGGTTCACGGTTTTTGTAGCGATGGACGGAATGTGCTTAAGGGATATGTGGTTCGGCCATCCATCCGACACGTCGCGCTTGAGTATCCGAGCGTGACGGAACGGGAGGTCTTCGGCTCTGCTGCTCCCCCGTCGATCGCGAACTCGACCGGTGATGCCCTCCCGCTGGAGGGGTATCAGCTACGGCTCCCGAGCTTCGAAGGCCCGCTCGACGTCCTGCTTCGCCTGATCGAGCGGGACCAGTTGGCGATCACCGATGTCTCCCTCGTCGCCGTCACCGACCAGTTCCTGACCCACCTCGCCGCCGCCGGTCCCCTGCCGCCGGCGGCCACGGCCGAGTTCGCCGCCGTGGCAGGGCGCCTCGTCCTGCTGAAATCGCGCTCCCTGATTCCGCGGACGCCCTCACCCGAGCCGGCTGAATCGGACGACCTGGCCCAGCAACTCGCCGACTATCGGGCGCTCCGGGCCGCGGTCGAGCGCTTCCAGACCGTCGAGCGGTCGGCGGGCGCGGCCTACGCTCGGGGTCTGGCGATCGCCATGCCCGAAGCGCCGCCACCGCGACTAGCCGCCCATCCGGCCGAAGCGCTGGGCCGAGCGCTGCGCCGGCGGCTGACGATCACCCGAGAGCCGCCCCTGCCGGTCGGGCTCCGGCCGGCGGTGACACTGCGGACGATGGCGGAACGTCTCCTCGGGACGCTCGCGGCCGAGACTTCAGGGCGATTGAGCTTCCACCGCTTCGCCGCGGGCTGCCGAGAGCGGCAGGAGATACTGGTCGGGTTCGTCGCCGTTCTCTCGCTTGTCCGCCGCCGCCTGATCGAGGTCGAGCAAGATGGTCTGTTCGGGGACATCCGGCTGCGCCGCACCGAGGGGCCGGTCTCCGGCCACGCCGGCACGTCGGACACGGCCGTCGATTGACCGGAAGGAGGAGTCGATCGTTGTGGTCGAGCCGATCGCGGGCGCCGGCGCCGGGGGAGAGCGGTCTTCGACGCCGTCGGAGGGCGGACCCGGCGCGGCTCCCTCCGGCAGCCAGATCGAGCTCCCGATCGCGGCCGGCGATGGTCCGCCACCGGGCGCCGAACTCGAGGCGCTGATCGAGGCGCTGCTACTGGTGGCGCCCGAACCGGCGACGGTGGAGGAGTTGGCGCGCGGGGCGGGCGTGTCAGTGGCGGCAATCGAGCAGACGCTCGCCCGGCTGGCGAAGATCGAAACACGCGGCTGGGTCCTCATCCAGCACCAGGGCACGGTGCAGATGGCGAGCGCTCCCCGCTTCGCGGGGGCCGTCCGCCGCTTCCTCCGGCTCGAGCGGGAGACGCGCCTCTCCGGACCCGCCCTCGAAGCGCTGGCGATGATCGCCTACCGCCAGCCGTTGACCAGGTCCGAGATCGAGGCGGTGCGGGGGGTCGACTGCGCCGCCGTCTTGGCGACGCTCCACACGCGGGGGCTGATCGAGGTGGCGGGTCGTCTGGAGACGCTCGGGAACCCGATCCAGTACGCGACCACGCCCCTCTTCCTCCAGCGTTTCGGCCTGCGCTCGCTCGCCGATCTACCGCCCCTGGGGGAAGTGGAAGGGCGAGACGCGGACGACCTGATCGAGGCGGCGCTGCTCGACGCGACCCCGGACGCTGAGGTCAGTGATGCGCCATCCGGATGAGCGTTGCCAAGAGCCGGCAGCGCTCAACCCGGAGGCCGATCAACGATGGGAGTGGCTGATCGGCCGCTCACCGCAAGGAACGGACACTCCACAAGAGCGAAGTCCGGGCCACGGCGCTACGGGACGCCGGCCAGCTCGCGGGTCCGGGTCACGACGTCGGCGACGATGTCGATCGTCTCGTCGATCTGGTCCTCGGTGTTGTCGCGGCCGACGGTGAAGCGCAAGCTGGCCCGCGCCCGATCGTCCCCCAAACCCATCGCTCGCAGAACGTGGCTCGGCTCGGAATTGCCGGTCGTGCAGGCCGAGCCGGCGGAGGCGGCGACCCCTTCCATGTCGAGACCGAGGAGCACCGTCTCCCCTTGGATGCCCGGGATCGCG
>JBBSNJ010000560.1:0-3105 GCA_038232775.1 Thermomicrobiales bacterium | reverse complement strand
AGCCCGTGGGTCAGGACCGCGACGGCCAGGCTCCCCCCGGCCGCCGTCAACAGCCCCGCGTCGTGGACCAAGCCGGGGAGACTCCCCGACTTGCCGCCGAAGGCGATCCCCGGCGGCAGCCACCGGGCGAGGCGACCGCGATCCTGCTGGAGGGCGAGCAGTTCCCGCATCCGGGCGCAGCTCGCGGGGCTGGCGGCGCAGCCCTCGGCCAGCGCCGTCAGCAGCGTCGCCAGGTCGCGCGCCGTCGTCGAGTTCTCCGGCTCCCCACTCGCCGGCGCCCGGCCGAGGAACCGTCGTTGGAGCGCCGTGCCGACCAGACCCAGCTCCGCTGCCGTCTGCCGCACGCGCTCGAAGCCGACCGCGTCGACGAGCAGATTCGAGGCCGTGTTGTCGGACACGGCGACCATCAGGTAGGCGAGGTCCGCCAACGGCAAGCGGAGCCCCGGCCGCAGCCAGGCGAGCACCCCGCTCCCGCCGACGACCGCCTCCGGCTCGACGGAGACGACCTGATCGAGCCGGAGGCGTCCGGCGTCGACCTCCCGGAAGGCGGCGACCAGGAGCAGCAGCTTGATCGTGCTCGCTGCCGGCAAGACCAGGTCGCCGCCCACCGCCCAGCGCCGCCCCCGCCCCACCAGCTCCGCCGCGACCGCCACCTCAACCTCGCCGCCGGCTCCGGTCGCCGACTCGACCAGCGCCAGCACCGTCGCCCAGCCACCGCTCAGGTTCGTCGTCGGCTCCCGCACGCCCGGACTCCTTCCTCGCGGTCGCCGGCCTAAACGATCAGCCGAGCCTCGCCTGCTCGCTCGAACCCGCCCGACCATGCAGCCCGCCCCGGTTGCGCTCCTCTCTCGAACCACGGCGGAGGCGCCGCGGGCGAAGCGGTCGTCGCCGGAGTCCCCCGACGGTCAGTGCCACCGATCCGCGGCCGAGCGGGGCCGACGACGAGAGCCCGCGCCTGGAGACGGCTCCGACACCGCTCGGGCACCCCTCCGTCAGTCGCTTCCGGCAGCCCTCCGCCGCGGACGGTCTCGTCGGCACCGTGATGGCTGGGCCAAACCCGCCCGCTCGGGTTGGGTCCGGTCCCGGAGATGGTAGTATCGACTGATCGCGACCGTTTCCGGCCCAGTCGCGCGTTACGGACATTACCCCCGGTCTGCCGGGACCGGGTTCCCAGCCGATCCCCGCTCCGGAGTATCAGCCCCATGAGCCGAGGTCCGATCGCCCGCGCCGCCCGTCGCTATCCAGGTTCCCAGCGGCGGGCCGCCCGCTACGGGCGGAGCCAACTCGGACGCCGGTCGACCACCCTGCCGCCCCACCTCCTGCCGGCCGTGACCGGCCGCGACGTCGACGACAGCGGGACCACCCGTTTGGGTCTCGGCGCGGCGGCCGTGATGCTGGCGCTGGTAGGGACCGTCGTCGCCCTCGTCTTCGCCGGGATCTCGACCGCGGCCGGCGTCGGCAGCACCGTCGCCGCCTACCGCGCCGTCAACGACGAGCTGCCGAACGCGGGCGCCGCCTACGTCGAGTTCCCCCAAACGACCCGCATCCTCGACCGCGACGGCAAGCCGCTCTGGGAGATGGCCGATCCGGGTTCGGGCGGCTGGCGCACCTACGTCCCGATCGAAAAGATCAACCAGAACGTGATCGACGCCACGGTCGCCGCCGAAGACGCCACCTTCTGGACCCACCACGGAGTCGAGCCGTACGCGATCGCCCGTGGCTTCTTGATCAACGTCACCGGCAGCGGCTCCTCCGGCGCCTCGACCATCACCCAGCAGGCGATGCGCGGCATCTATCCGGACGCCATCGGCAACGACTACAGCTACACCCGCAAGTTCCGGGAGATGCTGGCCGCGGTCGCCGTCGAGCGAGAGTACTCCAAGCACGACGTCCTCTCGATGTACCTGAACCTGATTTTCTATGGCAACCAGGCCTACGGCATCGAGGCCGCGGCCCGTGTCTACTTCCACAAGAGCGCCGCCGACCTGACCCTCTCCGAAGCGGCGCTGCTGGCCGGCATCCCCCAGCAGCCGGTCGCCTTCGACCCCTCCCTCGGCGGCGACTACCTGGCCGCCGCCCTGGAGCGCCGCGAGTACGTCCTCGACCAGATGTTCGATCAAGGCTACATCACCGCCGAGGAGCGCGACGCGGCCAGCGCCGACGTGCCCAAGATCTACGACGCGCGCGAGGGAGAGGGTCTCGTCCTCGACCACCCGCACTTCGTCCAGTACGTCCGCCAATATCTCGACGAGAAGTTCGGCGCCCTCGAGGACCCCAACAACCCCGGCCAGACCGTCGACTTCTCGCAGGGCGGCCTCGACATCTACACCTCGATCGACAGCGACCTCCAGGACTATGGAGACAGCATCCTGCGGGATGCGGTCGACAATCGCCTGGTCTACTACAACGCACGCAACGCGGCGATGGTCGTGATGGCCCCCCACACCGGCGAGATCCTGGCGATGGTCGGCTCGAAGGACTTCAACGACCTAGAGATTCTGGGGCAGAACAACATTACCACCTCGTTCCAGCAGCCGGGCTCGGCGATCAAGCCGATCGTCTACGCCGCCGCCTTCGAGCAGGGGTGGCAGCCCGGCACCGTCGTCCTCGACGCGCCGTTCCGCATCGAGACCCCCGGCGCCACCGACGAGAACGGCGACCCCTCCCCCTTCTACGAGCCGGAGAACTACCTCCGCAGCTTCAATGGAGCGGTCACCGTCCGCACCGCCCTCTCCAACTCGCTCAACATCCCGGCCGTCAAGGCGGTCCAGTACGTCGGCGGGCCGGAGACGATCGTCGATATCGCCGCCCGGATGGGGATCACCCACCAGACGAGTCAACCGGCATCCGACAACGGCCTCTCGATCGGTCTCGGCTCCCGCGACGTCTGGCCGCTCGACCTGACCAACGCCTACGCCACCTTCGCCAATCACGGCAAGTACGTGGCGGCCACTCCGATCCTCAAGATCACGAACAGCGCCGGCGAGGTCCTCGACGAGCTCGACCGCGAGAAGAGCCTCGAGCAGGCTCCCCCAGCGATCCGGCCCGAGATTGCCTACCAGATCACCAGCATCCTGACCGACAGCGCCACCCGCCGTTTGATCT
>JBBSNJ010000559.1:0-3110 GCA_038232775.1 Thermomicrobiales bacterium | reverse complement strand
CGCGATCCAAGGCGCGATCACGGCGACCACCACCAGCAGCGCGATCACCGCCAGGCCGGCGACCGCCGCCGGATCCCGCCGCAGCCGCCGCGCGGCGTCCCGCCAGAGGCCGGACGGCGGTCGCGCCGACCAGCCCAGGCCGTCGTCGGCGACGGCCGCCGGCAGCGCGTGGCGGGTCGCTACCGCCCGGCCCGGAACGGCGATGGTCGGTTGGGCGTCGAGGTCGGTGGCCACGGTTCGGTCCTTCGGGCTCGATCGGCAGCAGGCGGCGGCGCGCCCTGGGCGGCGCGGCTATTGGTAGGCGATGCGCGGGTCGATCACGGCGTAGAGCAGATCGACGGCGAGGTTGATCAGGACGAAGAGGACGGCCACCACCAGGACCGTGCCCTGGATCGCCGGGTAGTCGCGGGCGCCGATCGCGGTCACGACGTAGCGGCCGATGCCCGGGCGGCCGAAGACCGTCTCGGTCAGGAAGGCGCCCGAGAGGAGACCGCCGAACTGGAGCCCGATCACCGTCACGACCGGAATTAGGCCGTTCTTGAGGGCGTGCTCGAGCACCACCGCCCGCTCGGCCAGGCCCTTCGCGCGGGCGGTGCGGAGGTAGTCCTGGCCGAGGATCTCGAGCATCGAGGAGCGGGTCATCCGGGCGATGATCGCCATCGGGATCGTGGAGAGGACGATCGCCGGCAGGAGCAGGTGGTGGAGGCTGGAGCGGAGCGCCGGCCAGTTCGAGGTCAACAGGCTGTCGGTGACGTAGCCGTAGGTCAGGTGCCGCAGTTCGATGCTGGTGCCGACGATGCCGCCGATCGGGAAGAGGCCGAGCCGGAAGCTGAGCAGGTAGATGAGGACGATCCCGGCCCAGAAGACCGGCGTGCTGATCCCGACCAGCGCCAGCAGCATGGCGCCGTAGTCGAGCGGCGACGACTGCCGCGTCGCGGCGAGGATCCCGACCGGGACGCCGACGGCGACGGCGATCAGGAGCGAGGCCAGGGTCAGCTCCATCGTCGCCCCGAAGAACTGGCGCAGCTCCCCGGCCACCGGCTGGTGGGTCCGCAGCGAGTCGCCGAAGTCGAGGCTGAAGGCGGCCCGGATGAAGGCGAGGTATTGGACCGGCAGCGGCCGGTCGAGGCCGAACTCGCGGCGGACGCGGGCGACCTGCTCGACGCTCGCCTTCTCCCCGGCGAGGGCGATCGCGGGGTCGCCGGGGATCAGCTGGAGCAGGACGAAGACCAGCGTCATGATGCCGAGCAGGACCGGCACCAGGAGCGCCAACCGCCGCAGGATGTATCCCGTCATCGCCCTTCAGCCACCGATGCGGAGCCACCGACCGGGAGTCGGGGCCGGCGCGCCAGCCCCGACCCTCCGGTCGTCTCCCGACGCGTCAGCCCTGGCCCACGTTGCTGAAGTAGTAGATGTAGGTCGGCTGCAATTGGAAGTCGGTCACGTCGGCGCGGGCGACGACCTGATGCAACTGGTAGCCGAGGAAGACCCAGGGCGCGTCCTCGACGATCAGCTGCTCCGCCTGCTGATAGAGGGGCAGGCGGGCTTCCTGGTCGGCGGTCAGTTGGGCTTCTTCGAGCAGCCGGTTGACCTCCGGGTTGTCGTAGAAGGAGGTGTTGCCGGCCCCCTTGCTGGCGCCGGCCAGCAGCGAGTAGAGGAAGTTGTCGGGGTCGCCGTTGTCCCCCTGCCAGCCGCTGAGCGAGGCCTGGAACAGGTCGGCCCGGCGGTCGGCGCGGTACTGGGTCCACTCGGCGGTCTGGATCTCGGCCTCGACCCCGACGTCGGCCCAGTACTCCTGGAGCGCGGCGGCGAGGCGGTCGGAGGCCGGGTTGTAGCCGCGGGGGATGGTGTAGGCCATCAAGGTGAAGGTGAGCGGCTGCTCTTCCGTGTAGCCGGCGGCGGCGAGGAGCTCGCGCGCTCGATCGGGATCGTAGGCGTAGGCCTCGAGCGCCTCGTTGAACGCCCAATCGACCGGGGGCAGGACCCCGCCGGCCGGGACCATGTTGCCGTTGTAGAGCCCGTCCGAGAGCTCTTCCTTGTTGACGGCGTAGTTGAGCGCTTGCCGTACCTCCTTCGAGGTGAACGGCTCCTTCGTCACGTTCAACTCCACGCAGTTGGTGTTCAGACCCGGTTGCTCGATCACCTGGAGGTCCGCGTTCTCGCGCCCCTGCTCGACGTCCTCCGGCGTCAGCGCCCAGGCGAAATCGAGCTCGCCGGTCTCGACCTGCTGGAGTCGGGTGGAGCTCTCGGGGACGACCTTGATGATCAGTTGCTCGACCTTGGGCGCGCCGCCCCAATAGTCGGGGTTGGCGGTCAGGACCAGCTGGCTGTCGCGCGTCCAGTCGCTCGGCTCGGCGAGGCGGAAGGCGCCGGTGCCGGACGGGTTGACGGCGACCACGTCGAGCCCCTGGGCGATCGCGGTCGGGCTGACGATGCCGGCGATCGGGATCGCCAGGTTGGCGAGCAGCGGGGCGTAGGGGCGAGGCAGGGTCATCCGCACCGTGGCGTCGTCGACCTTCTCGACGGTGTCGATCCAGGTGGTGATGAAGTCCTGCATGTAGACCATCTTGGTCGCGTCGTACTGGGAGCCGGGCGCTCCCTCCGTGATCGAGTTGTACCAGGTGACGACGGCGTCGGCGTTGAACGGGGCGCCGTCGTGGAAGTTCACCCCCTGCCGCAGGCGGAAGGTGTAGAGCAGGCCGTCGTCCGAGATGTCCCACGACTCGGCGAGGCCGGGGCGGAGGGTGGTCGCCCCGAGGTCGTAGAGGACGAGGCAATCGTAGATGTTGGCGCAGGCGATGTAGGCTTCCTGGGTGTCGATTTGCCGGGGATCGAGCTCGTCGGCGTCGGGACCGACGCCGAAGATGAGGGCGCTGTCGCCCGCCTGACGCGAGGACGCGCGGGTGCCGGTCGCGCGCAGCCCACTGGTCCGCGCCAGCGCCGCGGCGCCCGCCAGCCCGCCCCCCAGCTTGAGCAGGTCGCGCCGGCCGAGGGCCGCGCCGTTCTCTCGTCTCGTGCCGTTCTCGCGCATCGCGGTGGCCTCCCGTCGATCTCGTCGTGGGCGGGCTCGTTGGCGCCGGCCGGCCATGGGGGCGAAGCGGCAAGGGGGT
>JBBSNJ010000558.1:0-3112 GCA_038232775.1 Thermomicrobiales bacterium | reverse complement strand
GGGCTCGGCCGGCAGCGGCGCGGCAGCCTGGATCGGTCCGCCGTAGGCGCCGCGCAGCACCGTCGCCTCGCCGCCGAAACCCTCCGCCCGCAGCCGCCCGGCATGCAGCCGGGAGAAGCAGAAGGCGCGCTGCGGCACCCGGACGCAGGCCCGCTGGATCGCCCACCCGACCAGCCCCGCCACCGGACCGAGGTAGCTCCGCCAGTAGCGCCGGGTCCAGACCTCCCACCAGTCGACGACCAGCCGGTACCGGTTGCCGCGCCACCCTTGGGCCGCCGCCGCCGCCAGCAGCGCGAAGTAGGGGAAGGCGGCCGTGTGGACGACATCGTAGCGGTGTCCCTGCCGCAGGAGGTGCCACCCTACGCCGAGCCCGAACCGGAGCGGGGGCCAGATTCGGCGGCGCCCACTGTCTCCGTGGTAGAGGGCCAACCGCGGTCCGACCGCCACCACCCGGACGCCGGCAATGGACGGTGCCTCGCCCGCCGGCCACTGCCGCAGCGTCAGGTAGGTGACGTCGAACCCTTCCGCCGCCAGGCCCTCGGCGAGGAGCCGGTACCACCGCTCGGCGCCGCCGATGGTCCAGGGGAAGAGGCAGTCGTAGACGAGGCAGATGCGAGGCGTGGCGTCCTCCCCCCCCGCGCGACCGCGCACGGGTTGGTCACGGTCAAGATCGTGTCGTCACCCCTCGAAGGGCGTTCCTCCCAACGACGGTCACCGCTCCGGCACGTCGCGGCCACGGCGCGCCGGTCGATTGACCGACAGCGGCTGGCCGTTGGGATGCTGCTTGCCGCGCTCGACGACGGCCCTTCGACGACGGCTCCCGCGAAGACCCCGTCATCCTCGGACCAGGCTACGGCAGAGGCTGCATGTGCGCGGGCCGACCGCCTCGGCTCCGAGCAACGGCCGGGGAGATTGTTTCCCCGCTCCCTCGGGGACTAGAGGCGTCGAAGGTCGGCTCTCGGCGCCCGGGCGCGGCAACCATCGTCTTTCCCCAAGCGGGAGCCGCCAGCGTTTCCGACCCAGCTGGAAGCCTGTGCTCGCTTCCGCCAGATCGCGGTCAGGACCGGGTGCTCCATCCTGCTCAAGCGTGGCCGTGCTGAAGGGTGGACCCGCCGATCTGGGCGGAGAGCGAAGACAGCTCGCCGGGCGATAAAGCCACTCGGTGTGACGAACCTAGGCACGGAGGGCTTGCGTAGCCGCCGATGGGGAGCCGGCGGCGCCGGCACGCCGGTGGTGGGCTTTGCCTCGCCGTCAGACCTGGAGGATGAAGTCGGGCAGGCCGTGGACGGGGTGGCGGCCGCGGTCGAGGTCGGGGCCGTGCTCGGCGACCGCGGCGGCGGCTGCGCGGGCGACGGCGGCGCAGGCGTCGTCGACCGTGGCCGCCCACTCGGCCGGGAGGCGGGCGGTGGCGACCTCGGCCTCGAACTCGTCGCGGTCGAGCTCGGTCGCGGTCCCGTCCGGATCGAGCCAGAGATCGAGCTCCAGGTCGAGGTCGTGGTAGTAGTTCGCCTTCAGCTCGGAGAGGGGCCGCGAGAAGTTGACGTAATACCCGACGGTCCGGTCGTCGCCGGTGACGAAGCGGAGGAGGGAGAACCAGCGGTCCGGGAAGAACCACTGCTCGGCCCCGGTCCGGGCCAGCGTCTCGATTCCGGTCGGTGTTCGGACCTCGACCTCGCGGGGCCGGTAGAAGGCGAAGCGGTGCCGGAGCAGCCGGCGCTCGCCCTCGCCCGCGGCGGAAGGGACGGCGATCCAGCCCCCTTCCACCTGGTACTCCCAGCAGGCGCCGCGCAGCTTCTCCTTGCGGTAGAAGATCCGCTGGCTGCGGTGAGTCATGGCGCTCTCCCGGTGGGGTCGGCGGGCGGCGACCGCCGGCCGGAGGCAGCGGGCAGCGTCACGGGGGAGGGCGTACTCCCGGCGCCGGGGGGCGTCGCCGGGGTGGTCGAGCCCGCCGCGCCGAGACGACCGCCGAGCGGCTCCTGGGCCGGGAGGCCGTCGCGGCGGGGGTCGTGGGCCGGGGTCGGGGCGCTCTTCTTGGCGACGACCAGGCGGGTGGTCGCCTCGGCGCCGGGCCGGGGTTCGGCCGCGAGCAGGCGGACGCCGAGGGGGGAGGTGGCGCGGCGGGCCGCCGCCAGCTCCTCGTCGAGCGCCAACCCCTTGGGGAAGAGGGCGTGTCCCCCCCGGCGCAGCAGGGGGACGCAGAGCTCGAGCAGGACCGGCAAGGAGGCGACGCCGCGGGCCGTCGCCAGGTCGTACTGCCCCCGGTGGTCGAGATCGCGCCCTGCCTGCTCGGCCCGCACGTGGAGCGCGGTGACGCCGGCCAACCCCAAATCCCGGATCGCCTCGTCGAGGAAGGCGACCTTCTTACCGGTCGCCTCGATCAGCGTCACCCGCCAGTCGGGGCGCGCGATCTTGAGGACCAGGCCCGGGAAACCAGCGCCGCTCCCGACGTCGACCAAGCGAGGGGGTTCGGCCGAGCCGGCGGCGGCGGGAAGGAGGGCGTCGCAGACGGGCAGCATCAGCAGGGCGTCGAGGAAGAGGCGGCGTTCGACCTCGGCCGGGTCGCGGACGGCGGTCAGGTTGACCCGCTGGGAGCGGTCGAGGAGGAGGTCGCGGTAGCGGTCGAGGCGGGACTGCTGCTCCCCGGTGAGGCGGATGCCGGCCTCGGCGGCGGCCGCTGGCAAGCCGGGCCATCCGGAGACGTGGGCGAAGGCGGCGGTGTCGAGAGCCGCTCCTCGCGGCCGGAGATCGGCGATGGTCGAGGGCGCAGAGGAGGCGGCCCGCCCTTCGGCCGGGGGGGTGTCGACCTCGGCGGTCGCGTCCCGCGTGGCGTCCCCTGGCTCCACAGCGTCCCTCGCTCGACCGTCTCCGTGTTCGCCCTGGCGACCGTCGCGGTGCCGAGTCTACCCGAGGGGGCCGGACGATGCGAACGCCGCCTCGGCGCCGGCCTCCGCTCCCGCTTCGGTCGCCAGCAGGTCGCGGGCGGCGCCGGCGATCCCCTCGGCGGTCAGCCCCGCCAGTTCTCGCAGCCGCCCCTGGGAAGCGTGCTCGAAGACGCGGTCGGGAACGCCGAGGGTGCGAACCGGGAGCGACACGCCGTGCGCCGCCAGCGTTT
>JBBSNJ010000557.1:0-3115 GCA_038232775.1 Thermomicrobiales bacterium | reverse complement strand
GAAGAAGATCGAGGAGAGCCTAGAGTACCCGGGGCAGATCAAGATCACCGTCATCCGGGAGACGCGGGCGGTCGATTACGCGCGGTAGGCTTCCGGGGTGGGGAGTCGGGGAGTCGGGGAGTCGGGCCGGGAGTGCCGGCACGGGCTGGGGCGGGTGCGAGCGCCCGATGGCGACCGGCGACGATGGGGGTGGAGCGCTGAGGAGCGAAGCGTTGGCGGGGACGGTGATCCGGCTGTTGGCGGTCGGCGACGTGATCGGCAGCCCCGGTCGGCGGGCCGTGGAGCGGCTGCTGCCGGCGCTGCGGACCGAGCTCGGCGTCGATCTGGTCGTCGCCAACGCCGAGAACAGCGCCGGCGGGCGGGGGGTCGGGCTGCGCACGGCGCGGGAGCTGCGCGACGCCGGGGTCGACGTGCTGACGACCGGGAACCACATCTGGGCCCAGCCGGACGTTGACCAGGCGCTGGCCGACGACGACCTGCGGCTGCTGCGGCCGCTGAACTTCCCGCCGGAGCTGCCGGGGCGGGGTGCCTGCACGCTGCGGGTGAAGGGGCACGACCTGACCGTCGTCAGTCTGCTCGGGGTCGTCTTCATGAGCCCGCTCGACGACCCGTTCCGGGCGATGGACGCCTTTGTGCTCGAGGCGGCCGCCGGTCGGGCCGCGGCCGGCGGCGACGGTGCCCCGGCGCGGCCGCTGATTGTCGTAGACTTCCACGCCGAAGCGACGTCGGAGAAGGTCGCAATGGGCTGGCACTTGGCCGGTCGGGTGGCGGCGGTGGTCGGCACGCACACCCACGTGCCGACGGCCGACGCGCGCGTGCTGCCGGGGGGAACGGGCTACGGGACCGAGCTGGGCATGGTCGGCCCTCGGGACTCGATCATCGGCGCCGCCGTCGAGCCGACGCTGCGCCGCTTCCTGACCCATCGCCCCGGCCGCGCCGCCGTCCCCGACGGCCCCGTCGACTTCAACGCCCTGCTGGTCGAACTCGACGCCGAGCGCGGCACCTGCCGCGCGGTGCGCCGCGTCGACCGGGGGGATGCGGCCGGTCGCCGCGCTCCCGACGCGACGGGCGGGGACGACCCCGTTCCCGCGTCTGCCGCCTGGGAGCGCGATCTGGACCAAGCCTGGGACCGGGACCGAGCCCGCCGGCGTCGCTAGGCGCCGAATCTGTTTCCGCCAAGGGGGAATCCGATCGTGGATCGTTTCTTCAGCAAACTCGACCTGCGCGACATCAAGATCGATCCGTTCAAGACCAGCTTCCCGCCCGACGCCGAAGAGGCGCCAGCCGAGGCCGAGGCGCTGGCGGCGGCGGCGGGCGATCCTCCTCCAGATCCGGAGCGGTCGCCGGCGCCGGATCGGGGGGCGTCCGAGGCGGCGGCGGCGGCGGACGAGTCCGCGCCGGTGATCGGCGGCGAGCGACGGCCGCACGTGCCGGCCTGGGCCGAACCGGTGACCAACGGCCACGTCGGTCCCGCCGGCGGGGGGGCCCATTGGGGCGACCCGAGCGCTGGGCCGGTCGCCGATCAGGAGGCATCGACCGCGCACCGGGGGGGGGCGACGGTCGGGGCCGGGAGCGACGAGGGGGGCGCCTTCGAGCGATCTGGCGAGCCGGCGGCGGCGGCCAACGGCGTCGAGCTCGGGTCAGGCGGCGAGGGGGAGGTGCTGAAGGTGTCGGCGCGCTCCCGGCCGAGCGCGGTCGCCGGGGCGATCGCCGGGGTGGTGCGGGAGGCGGGCCGGGCCGATGTGCAGGCGATCGGGGCGGGGGCGACCAACCAGGCGGTCAAGGCGGTCGCGATCGCGCGCGACTACCTGCGCGAGACGGGGATCGAGGCAGTCTGCCTGCCGGCCTTCATCGACGTCACGATCGAGAACGAGGACCGGACCGCGATCCGCCTCGTCGTCGAGCCGCGCTAGGTGGCGGACGCGGCTGTCCCGGCCGTCCCCGACGCGAGGACCCGGGCCGGGGGGCCGAGGCCCGAGCCGGCCCCGTCGCCGTCCCCCACGGCAGAGGCTGCGGCGGCTCCAGGCGTCGACGGAGGGGCGCGACCGCCCTCCTCCCCCCGACCTGCCGTTCCCGATCAGCGGGCCGGCGCCGCCGCCGCGGGGGGCGCCAACCCGGTCGATCTCCACACCCACAGCGTCCACTCCGACGGGGGGCAGACACCGGCGGAGCTGGTGGCGGAGGCGGTGGCGCGCGGCGTCCGGGTGCTCGGGCTGACCGACCACGACACGGTCGGGGGGCTGGCCGAGGCGCGGGAGGCGGCCGCGGGGGTGGGGATCGAGATCGTGCCGGGGGTCGAGCTGAGCACGGGGGGGCAGGACGGGGAGCCGGAGCTCCACCTGCTCGGCTACTTCTTCGACCCGACCGATCCCGCCCTGCTGGCGGGACTGGCGGCCTACGCCGAGGGGCGGCTCGCCCGGCTGGAGCGGATCGCGGAGCGGCTGGCCGCGCTCGGGGCCCCGATCTCGGCGGCCAGGGTGCGGGAGCTGGCCGGACCGGGGACGGTCGGGCGCCCCCACATCGCGCGGGCGTTGGTGGAGGCGGGCCACGTGGCCGACCCGCGGCAGGCGTTCGACCGGTTCCTGGCGAGCGGCCGGCCCGGCTACGCGCCGCGGCCGAAGGTCGAGCCGGAGGAAGGGATCGCCCTGATCCGGGGGGCGGGCGGGGTCGCCGTTCTCGCCCATCCGCTCGGGGGGAGCGAGGCCGAACTGGCGGCTACCCTCGGCCGCCTGGTCGCGGCCGGCCTCGGTGGGTTGGAGGTCCACTACGGGGAGTACGATGCCGCGGCCCGGCGGGCGCTGGCGGCGGTCGCCGAGCGGTGGGGGCTGATCGCCACCGGCGGCAGCGACTACCACGGGCCGGGCTACCGGGTGGGGCGGGAGCTTGGGGGGCCGCCGGTGCCGGCGGCCGCGGTCGAGCGCCTGCGCGCCGCCGCCGGTCGCTGACGTGGGGCGCCGCTGGGGGATGCCGCGGGAGTGCACGCCTCCGGTGGAGGTCGCCGACGATCGCGGGCGGTGGATCCGCCGGGGGATGATTCGGAATCCGGGTGATGGCTGCGGTGACTCGGAGAGCGACCCTCACCCCCGGCCCTCTTCCCCCCTGTCCCGTGCGCGGG
>JBBSNJ010000556.1:0-3115 GCA_038232775.1 Thermomicrobiales bacterium | reverse complement strand
AGGCGCCTCAGCCGACTTGGCAGACGCCGGTGCTGTCTGGGTCGGGCGCCCAACAGGGAGCCTGGGCGGTGTCGAGCACCCCTTGCAGGTTCTCGGCCTGGGTCTGGAGCACGTCCGCGATCTCGTCGCCGTCGAGGACGATCGCCTGGAAGGCGTCGCGGAAGACCTTGTTGTAGGCGCCGCCCTGCTCGCCGAGGCCGACCGGGAGCAAGGAGGGGAGCGCGCTCTCGGCGGTGATCGTGCCGCGGACGGCGTCGGCCTCGGCTTGGATGCCGGGGCCGAGATCGGTCGGCAACTCGGCCTCGATGGCCGGGAAGAAGGCGACCTCGCGCAGCGTCAACGCCTGGACCTCCGGTCGGGTCAGGTACTCGATCAAGGAGCGGGACGCCTCCGGGTCGGGCGCGTTGGCGGGGATCGCCAGCCCGGCGACGACCGGCATGAAGCCGAGCCCCTCGGGACCGCGCGGCGCCGGGAAGGCGACGAAGTTCTCGGTGTCCTGCCGCAGCGCGTCGATCAGCCGGGCGGTGTGATCCCAGGCCAGCCAGACCTCGCCTGAGAGGAGCGGCTCGGACATCGCGCTGTAGTTGAGCGACTGCGGATTGGCGTGCTGCCAGGCATCCCGCAGCCACTGCCACATCGCGGTCGCCTCCTCCCCGGCGAAGGTGGTGTTGACGCCGCCGGTGAAGCTGGGGTAGCCGTAGCCTTGGAGGAAGCGGTGGAGCAGGCCGTCCTGGCCGGCCGGCAGACCGAAGCGTTGCCCTTCGGCCTCGTCGAGCGCGGCCGCCCACTGGCCGAGCTGCTCGTAGGTGAGGGACGACTGGAGGGCGCTCTCGTCGACCCCGTCGGGCAGGTGCGCCAACGCTTCGCGGCGGGCGACCATGATGTAGGTCGCCTGCATCCAGGGGACGTACTGTTGCTGTTGGCTGCCGAAGCGGCCGAGCTCCAGGTATTGGGTGACGAAGCCCCGGTCCTGGAGCTCGGTCGCCAGATCGGTGATGTCGGCGAGCAAGCCCTGGTCGGCCAGCGAGGCGAAGTCGCCGTGCTGGCCGCCGAGGACGCCGATCGTCCCCTCCCCGGCCTGGGCCTCGGCGGCGACGCGGTCGTTGAACGGCCCCAGATCCTCGGCGATGAACTCGACGTCGCCCCCGAAGTCGGCCAGGATGGTGCGGCGCATCGCCTCGGCTTCTTCGACCGGGCTCAACTGGGTCGAGAGGAAGATGATCTCCCCTTCGCCTTGCCTTGCCGTCGCGCCGCGCCGGCCCACTGCCGGGAGCAGGCCGCTGAGCGCGACCGCGCCGGCCCCGGCGCGGAGGATGCCGCGCCGGGTGGGGCCGGGGCGGTGGCGGAACCGTGTCTCGTCTCGCGTGCCCATTGGTCCAACCTCCCTCGTGGGCAGAGTGGCCCGGCCGCATTGCCGGGCACCGTGGCCCACGCTCGCCTGTTGTCTACACGGTTGATTGGGGTCCGTCAAGCAGCGCACGCCGGGGCTGATTGCCGCGGTGTCCGGGCGGTACCGGGATCGGGCCGGTCGCGGCGCCCGCTCGGCAGGCAGTGCCCGAGCCGCGACGATGGACCGGACCAGAGCTTACGGGGGGCAGGAGGACCGCGACCGGTGATCCGAGAGGACGTCAAGTTCCCGCTCGGGGGCGAACCGGGGGGACAGGGGGGCTCCGCTCCCGTATCCTTGGCGATCATGCCGATCAGCTCCTCCAATCGAGTCGGCCAGGGCGAGGCGACGGCCGCTGCCGACGGGGAAGGGACGGTGCCCGGCCTCGGCTTCGGGGCAGCGACGACGGTGCGCGACGCCCTCTACGACCGGATCCCGCTCTCGGCGCCGGAGCTGGCGCTGATCGGGACCCCCGCCTTCCTCCGGCTCGACCGGATCCAGCAGCTCGGCTTCGTCTCGCGCGTCTGGCCGGGGGCCAAGCACACCCGCTACGAGCACTCGCTCGGGGTGCTCCACCTGACGCGGCTGGCGGTCGCCCACCTGCGCGCGACGGCGGGCGGGGCGTGGATCGGCGAGGAGGAGGCGCGGGTGGCGGCGGCGGCGGCGCTGCTCCACGACGTCGGTCACTACCCGTTCTCCCACGCGGTCGAGGAGCTGGGGCCGCCGATCGTGCCGCACGAGGCGGTCGGCCGGCGCCTGATCGAGGGGCCGGAGCTGGGGCCGATCCTGCGGCGGGGGTGGGGTATCGACCCGGCCCGGGGGGCGGCGGTGGTCGACCCGGCCGGGCGGGAGCGGCCCGCCGCCGACCGGACGCTGCGGGGCATCCTCTCCGGACCGCTCGACATGGACAAGCTCGACTACCTGCCGCGCGACGCCCGGAGCTGCAACGTCCCCTACGGCGGCGTCGACACCGCCCGCCTGATCGACGCCCTCCGGATCGTCGACCTGGGGATGGAGCGGGGGACGGAGGAGGGGCGGCGGGTCGTCGTCGGGGGGAAGGGGGTCAGTCCGCTCCACTCCTTGATCAACGCCCGGCAGGAGATGTTCGACAACGTCTACTGGCATCACACCAACCGGGCGTGCATGGCGATGCTGCTGCGGGCGGTGCAGGAGGCGCTGCTGGCCGGCGCCGTCGCCCCGGCCGAGCTTACTGACCACGACGACGCGTCGCTGCTGGCCCTGCTCGGCGAGGAGCGGATGCCGGCCCCGACGCGGCGATTGACGGCGGCGCTGCGGGAGCGGCGGGTCCACAAGCGGGCGGTCGAGGTCAGTGCCCGAGCGGTCGAGCTCTACGGCCGGTTGGGGAACCTCTGGTTCGACCCGGCCGCCCGGCGGGAGGTGGAGTGCCGTTTGGCGGCGGCGCTCGCGGCCGAGCTGGGGGCGCCGGTGCCGCCGGAGGCGGTGCTGGTCGACATCCCGAAGCCGGAGCGATGGCGGACCGACGTTTGGGTCTGGTACGAGCGGCCGCCGGTCGGGTTCGGTCGGTTGATGCCGTGGAAGGAGGTCGTCGGACTCGGCGACGACGACTTCAAGCGCTACGAGGAGCACCGGCGGCTGATCCGGATCGTGGCGGCGGCGCCGTTCCGGGACGCGCTCGCGGAGCGGTGGGAGCGGCTGTTGGTGCCGCTGCTGGGGGGGGGCGCTATAGAGGGCGGGGGAGCGTAACGT